>NZ_JBEBMH010000028.1:0-80377 GCF_040081985.1 Mesorhizobium yinganensis
TCCAAATCATGCCTTCGAAGTAGAGCCGGTTGTCTTGTGCCGGCCGACACCCGCGTCCGCGCTCAGGCGGCAGCAAAGGCCCGATCAGCGCCCATTCCTCGTCCGTCAGTCCAACGCGTTCGCCCAAGGCTCCCTCCAAAAAGAAGCCTTGAATCAAAACCGGATTCCTCAGTCAACGTTTGTCCACGAGCGCTAGACATCACAGGATGGACGGATCGCGTTAAGCTGATCGACGCGAAATTCGACGGGGTGTGCGAGCTTCCGGTGATCGGCGTGATCGAGACACCAGCCGCCGCGCTGATCCGGCCGGATGGGCATGCGGTCTGGGTCGGGAAGGGAGACACTGGGGGTCTCACTGACGCGCTTGGAGCCTGGTTCGGCAAAGCTGTTATGGAATAGAATGGGGGCTGCGGAAGTCTTAACTGGAAGCCGTGCCACAGATGACTTCCAAGTAGAAGTCTAGTGGAAGTGAGTGAAGCCGCCCGCGAACCAAGGTGGCGGTCGCATTCAATCTCGCGATCGGGTGTAGGCACAAGTCGGGTGGCAGCGCCGATCGCTCCGCCGCTAGACACCACCTTGGCGCCGCGCCGGTTGCTGGTCGTTTTCGTGGCACCAATGTGGTCCTTTCGTTCGACGGAACTATCGCCGATCACAACGACAGCTGGGTGTGCGGGGAACGATCGCTTTGGGAAGCCGTCGGTGAGCTTGGAAGGACAGAGGTAAGGTCTTCGGCCCCATTTCAGCCATGCATGGGTCCGTACGCGTGCCGGGATCGTCGATTTCATGAGGTCAAATGCCGCCGACCCGAAAGCTGATTTCCGCGAGCTTTTTCTGCACCTGATCTTCACGATCCTCGTTTCGAACAAGGACGACCATTTAAAGAATCACGGTTTCTCTATGTAGGAGCCGGCCATTGGCGATTGGCTCCGGTTTTCGATGTGAACCCCGCGCCGGATCGCAATCCGCATCTCGAAACGGCAATCATGGAGCGTGGCGCGCATGACCGGTCGATCCGTCTGGCGCTGGAGGCCTGCGAGTTTTTCGAGGTCAACAAACCCGACGCTCGCCAAATGATCCGCGACGCGGCGCGGCGTATTTCCGATGGATGGCTCGAGACGCTTCAACAGGTGGGCGTTTCCAGCTCCTGGCGCCAAATACGAAACCGCCTTTCTAAATGACCAGACCGACACTTTTCTTCGGTTGGAGAGGCTCGATGTGGCAAAGGCGGGAGCCTATATATGAGCGAGTTTGGCAATTATAGTGCAATCGGTTACTTATCAACATATTGCTGCTGTCGATAGATGGTTGACGGTGTTTTAAATTTCAATTGTGGAAAAAGATGTTGAATATCAATATTTAAGGCATCTCGTGATCGCAAAATCCGATTGAGACATGCGTCTCATGCCATCAGGGCCGGTACCTCATAAGTCCATACCCGAAACCCCTTCAGGATGTGCGGGCCGAAGGAGTTGACGAGTGGTATGTCGGTCGCATCGCGGCCGCGTGCTACCACGATCCTGCCGATCCGAGGGACGTTGTTGCGAGGATCGAAGGTGTGCCATTCGCCATCGAGGAAAACCTCCATCCAGGCGCTGAAATCCATCGGATCGACGACCGGGACGCCGATGTCACCGAGGTGACCGTTGACGTAGCGAGCGGGGATGTTGAGGCATCGGCAAAACGCGACCGCCAGATGCGCGAAGTCGCGGCACACACCGACGCGCTCGTTGAATGTCTCGAAAGCCGTCCGCGTCGAACGGGCCTGCATGTAGTCGAAGCGTATGTGGTTGTGGACGAAGTCGCAGATCGCCTGCACGCGACCCCAGCCGGGCTGGATCGTGCCGAACAGGTCCCACGCAATCTGGCTGAGGCGGTCAGTCTCGCAGTAGCGGCTTCCCATCAGGTAGACGAGGCAATCGTCCGGCAGTTCCGGAACCGCGAGTTCGCGTGCGTCAGGCAGCACCCTGTCCAGCTGTCCGTTATCCCAGATGGTTGCATCGCCCCACATGGTCAGGTCGCCAGCAGGCGCGACCAGCCTCCGGCAGCGGTTGCCGAAGAGATCGCGGTAGGTCGATACGGGCACGTCGGGTGTGGTGAATGTCGTCTCCGGGACCCTGATGTCAGCGGCACGGTGCTCGTGGACCGAGAGCAGACACACCAGGGCAGTCGGCTGCTGGCAGGTCAACGTGATCTCGTAGCCATAGCGGATCAGCATTGACTTGTGCCTCTACCGGAAATCGGCAGCGGTCAGCGTATAGGTGGTACGGCGGCCATGGGAATAGGCCTCGCGCGCGACATCGTGAATCGAACTGCGCGCCGTATCGAAAGCCGTCAGGGAATCGGCTTCGGACAATTGCGTCTTGCCAGGCTTTGCCAGCGCTGCGGTCTCTACAAAGAACGGCACCTCGAACATACCATCATGTCCGATGAAGCGAACGGCGTTGCGCACTTCGTCGAAGCTGCGGCTCGGATTGGGAAATTCGAGCGTCACCCTCGGCATTCCTCTGCCGTACGTGGTGCGGTCCGGATGCCTGGGCTGCCTCCATCTCGGCGGCTCGCTTCGTTGCGGCGATTGAGCGACAGCATGCCGTCGGTCGCAACCCGCTGGGTTAGCCCGATCATCGTATTGCCGTCGATGCGGGCCGGAACCCCCGTGAAGACATGGTAGACGGTCCAGGAGCGATCCGCCTCAACACGGCGGCCATAGTGAAGATCCGGGGAGTCACGGCCGTGCGCACCGCCCTCGTTTTCCCATCTATCGATGGCGAAGTCCGCGGTCTTGCGTGTCTGCTCCGGGTTGCTGTTGGGGGCGTTCATGGTCGTGTCCTTTCTCCGTTCGGCACGTCGGCTTCGAGCGCGCCGGCATAGATCCCGCGCCGGCCCCATCGGTAATCGTCATGGCGTTGGGTCGTTGCGGCATGTTGAGCGATTGCATCGCGTTTCTTCCTTGCCCCGCAGGAGGCATCACGGATTCAGTTCTTGCCCTTGCCCCGCGGCGCGTTGGCGTTCGCAGCAGGCTTGATCTGGTTACCGAACGCGCCTTCAGGCTTTGGTGGGGCCTTGTCCTGTTTTGGCTTTCTGATCTCGCGATTGCTTCGTTTCTGGCCTTTAGCCATGTCCGAACGTCCTTTCCATGAGAGTTGCGCCACTGCCGGATTGCGACATGTCGACGGGCTCGAGGCTGTCCTGCGTCGTCACCCGCTCATGCCGCTCGTCGTCATTGCGAATGCGATATTGCAGCGAATCTCCCCGTGCCGGCAGAGTACCGGTGATGTGGTAGATATCAGCGGGCAATGCTGGCTTCACGAAGCTGCCCTTGAGCCGGACAGCTTGTCCAATCGTGAAGAGATGGGCAGGAGCTTCCTGCCGCGCGGACCGGACTGTGCGCCGGATGGGACTTGTCGATATCATGACTGTTGGTGATCCTTTTCGAGGGCGGCGTCGAGATCTGCAAGATCAATCGGCGCCATCTGATGTGTCTGGCCATCAATGCCGATGGCGGGCAGGTGAACAAAGGCGCCGACTCGTCTCCAGGCGAGGCGAGAGGATACCTCCAACAACTCTTCATCCTGGTCCACGCGATAGTCGCCGGCAGGCTGCGCGGTCTCGAAGCCGGGTAGCATAAAGGGTGCGGAGAACCGGACGATCGTCTGCGTGGTGCGCGTTGTCATGGTCGATACCTCCGCAGAAGAGCGCCATCGCGCCTCCCGCATCTTCCCCATTCGAACCGGAACGAACTCCCGTGCTGCCAGTACATCCGTGGTCAGCGGCGGGTTCATTCCTGGGTTCGAACAGAGCGATATGCACGCCGGGGTCGGCGCTTGATGCATTCGCTATCGAGAATTCGGTGGTGAATGGCGGGTCTCTGACACCGCAATAAGCCAAGTCGGCCAAATCAACGAGATTTATATATGGGCTTTACCCGCCACTTAAGCAAGGAGCACGCCGATTTTATTTCGTAGCGGGTTGAATAATGGCTCATCCATAAAAATAAAAATCCTTGAAAAGGCAGGAAATTCGTATTGAAAACAACAAATATCGGATCGATAGAAGCGATGTAATTTTCCCAAAGCCCCGATTCTTCATAGAATTACATTTAGCACTCCTATCATTCGAGTGCCAAAGTCGCTATGTATCTGAAGTGGTCGCCCTATGCGCCGACCCCAGAAAGAACTTTCATGAAATTCCGGCCACTCCACGACCGCGTCGTCATCCGACGCGCGGAAGGCGATCTCAAATCCAAGGGCGGCATCATCATCCCCGACACCGCGAAGGAAATGCCGCAGGAAGGCGAGGTGATCGCCGTCGGCCCCGGTTCCCGCGACGAAAGCGGCAAGCTGGTTCCCCTGGATGTGAAGGCGGGCGATTTCATCCTGTTCGGCAAATGGTGCGGCACCGAGGTCAGGATCGACGGCAAAGACCTTCTGATCATGAAGGAGGCCGACATCATGGGCATCGTCGAGAAGACCGAAGTTGCAACGAAGAAAGCCGCCTGACCGGTCGCTTTCCAATCACAAAATCCTAAGACCGAACTGGACAAACACCATGTCTGCCAAGGAAATCAAATTTTCAACCGACGCTCGCGACCGCATGCTGCGCGGCGTCGAACTGCTCAACAACGCCGTCAAGGTGACGCTCGGGCCGAAGGGCCGCAACGTCGTCATCGACAAGTCGTTCGGCGCGCCCCGCATCACCAAGGACGGCGTCACCGTTGCCAAGGAGATCGAGCTTGCCGACAAATTCGAGAACATGGGCGCGCAGATGGTGCGCGAGGTGGCCTCGAAGACCAACGATCTCGCGGGCGACGGTACCACCACCGCGACCGTGCTCGCCGCCTCGATCCTGCGCGAGGGCGCCAAGCTGGTCGCCGCCGGCATGAACCCTATGGACTTGAAACGTGGCATCGATTTCGGCGTCGCCGCCGTAGTCAAGGAAATCCAAGCGCGTGCGAAGAAGGTCAAGTCTTCGGGCGAGATCGCCCAGGTCGGAACCATCGCCGCCAATGGCGACACGTCGGTCGGCGAGATGATCGCCAAGGCAATGGACAAGGTCGGGAATGAAGGCGTCATAACCGTCGAGGAAGCCAAGACCGCCGATACCGAACTCGACGTGGTCGAAGGCATGCAGTTCGACCGCGGCTACCTTTCCCCCTACTTCGTCACCAATGCCGAGAAGATGCGCGCGGAGCTGGAGGACCCCTACATCCTGATCCACGAAAAGAAGCTCGGCAATTTGCAGGCGATACTGCCGATCCTAGAAGCGGTGGTGCAGAGCGGCAAGCCGCTGCTGATCATCTCCGAGGATGTCGAGGGCGAGGCGCTCGCCACGCTCGTCGTCAACAAGTTGCGCGGCGGCTTGAAGGTCGCGGCCGTCAAGGCTCCCGGCTTCGGCGACCGTCGCAAGGCCATGCTCGAGGATATCGCCGTGCTGACCGCCGGCCAACTGATCTCCGAGGATCTCGGGATCAAGCTGGAGAACGTCACGCTCGACATGCTCGGGCGAGCAAAGCGCGTGGTCATCGAGAAGGATACGACCACGGTCATCGACGGTTCCGGCGACAAGGCCGGTATCGCCGCGCGCATCAGCCAGATCAAGGCGCAGATCGAGGAAACGACTTCCGACTATGACAAGGAGAAGCTGCAGGAGCGGCTGGCGAAGCTTGCCGGCGGCGTCGCCGTGATCCGCGTCGGCGGCGCGACCGAGACCGAGGTCAAGGAGAAGAAGGACCGCATCGACGACGCGCTCAACGCTACGCGAGCGGCTGTCGAGGAAGGCACCGTGCCGGGCGGCGGCGTGGCGCTGCTGCGCGCCAGGACCGCGCTGGCCTCGCTGACAGGTGACAATGCCGACATAACCGCAGGCATCTCCATCGTGCTTAGGGCGCTTGAGGCTCCGATCCGGCAGATCGCCGAGAATGCCGGCGTCGAAGGCTCGATCGTGGTCGGCAAGCTGACGGACAGCAAGGACCGCAACCAAGGTTTTGATGCGCAGACCGAAACCTATGTCGATATGATCAAGGCCGGCATCGTCGATCCTGCCAAGGTCGTGAGAACTGCCCTGCAGGATGCGGGCTCGATCGCAGCGCTCCTGATCACCGCCGAGGCGATGATCGCCGACATTCCCGCGAAGGAATCCACCCCGTCGGCCGGCAACGGCGGCATGGGATACTGAAAGCAGTGCTTGAACCGTTCGGCCGGCGCGGCCGGACAAAGCAATCCTCACCACAATCTGGAAGGAAGAGCTCCATGGCTACACAGAGCACGACGAAACCATCTTTCTCCCGTCGGTGGGAAGACTATCAGCCTTCGAAGACCATGCTGGTCTGGGCATGCATCGCGGCGGTGATCGCCACGATCGTCGTCGGCTTCAGCTGGGGCGGCTGGGTCACCGGCGGCACTTCGCAAAATATGGCGAAAGCGGCTGGCGACACGGCGCGCGGAGAGCTGGCATCCGCCATATGCGTTGAACGGTTCAACGCGGCGCCGGATTCCGCAGCGAAACTTGCCGAGTTCAAGGCGATACCGGACAGCTTCAAGAAGCGGCAGTTCGTTGAAGCCGGTGGCTGGGCGACGATGCCGGGACAGACATCGCCCGACAGGCTGGGTGCGCAGGCATGCGCCACCGCTCTTTCCGCTTGAGGCCAAGCCGATTTCCAAACGGCGCTCGGGCAAACGCCGGAGCGCTTCAATCCGCTGACCAAAGGAGCGTGAACCATGATCTCGTTTGTGAAAAAGCCGGATCCGCAGCAACCGGCTGAGCACGTCGACGACAATCGCTACGAGCAGATCCGGAAGGCGGCGGCTGAACGGCATCGCAAGTCGGATACCGACGGCACGCGCCGTCGAGCCCGCCAGACAGCCGAGGACAACCGCCTCATATGAGAGAGCTGCGGCGACCATCCCGCGCACAGGTCAAGGTGCCCGCTGCTTGCCGGCGAGGCTTTGGGTAGCGGGTGAAGGACATTGAGCATCGTGAGCCCTTCAAGCAGAGCCCAATCGGCGTGGATGTCGATTGGGAATTCCGCTGCTGCTTGCCGTGATCATCGAACCGTTGGAGTCTGAATACTGTTGACGAACGTCCTTGCATCGATGTCCCAGAACGAAGTTGGCAAGCGTGCCTGGCCCAGGATCCTGTCCGAATATCGGAAACCTCACAGAGGCCGCAGCCTGTTCGAACTGGCGGTGACGCTTGTCCCGTTCGTGAGCCTTTGGGCGCTTGCGGCGATTGCTATCCACAATGGTTTCTGGTGGGGCGTCTTTTTGACCATCCCGGCCGCGGGCTTCCTGCTTCGCCTGTTCATGATCCAGCACGATTGCGGCCACGGTTCCTTTTTCGCCCACCGCACGGTGGATGACTGGACCGGCCGCGCGCTCGGCGTCCTCACGCTGACACCCTACGACTGCTGGCGCCGTGCGCATGCGGCCCACCATGCGTCTGCCGGCAATCTCGATGAGCGCGGCGTTGGCGACATCACGACGCTGACCGTGGCCGAATATCGGTCGCTGTCCAGCGCCCGTCGGCTCGCATACAGACTCTACCGCAACCCGATCGTGATGTTCGGCATTGGCCCGATCTGGCTTTTCCTGTTCAAGCAGAGACTGCCGTTCGGCATGATGCGCTCGGGCATGGAGCCCTGGGTCTCGACCATGGCGACCAACCTGGCGATCGTGGTTCTGGCGGCCGGCCTGATCTGGCTGGTCGGCCTGGGGCCGTTCATCCTGGTGCACCTGCCGATCGTTGCTTTGGCGGGATCGGCGGGGGTCTGGCTGTTCTATGTTCAGCATCAGTTCGAGGAAACACACTGGTCGCAAGGTCCGGAATGGCAATTCCAGGATGCCGCCTTGCACGGCTCTTCCTACTACGACCTGCCGTGGGCGCTGCAGTGGCTGACCGGCAATATCGGCATCCACCACGTCCATCATCTCTCTAGCCGGGTGCCCTATTATCGGCTGCCGGAAGTGCTCAGGGACTATCCGGAACTAAGCGCCATCGGCCGGATAACCATCGTCGAGAGCCTTCGCTGCGTGAAGCTGGTCCTGTGGGACGAGTTCAGCCGGCGCCTCATCTCGTTTCGTGAGGCACGCCAAGCAACACCACCAAGGTAGCGTCGGGCAACATCACGTTGCCATGAGTAGCAGCCTCCGCTGACAGAAATCCGATTATCGGCGTGGGATCGAAGCCGACCAGCGGCTATGAGGAAGGCGTTGACGGCCTGCAGCCTCGAAGCGAGGCAGTGAGAATCGTTCTAATCTTGGGTCTCAGTGAATCGTGCTCGCACCATCTGCAGGGTGAATACGATTCAGGATTGCGACCATCTCTTCGGCGTCACGCATCTGCATCCCGGTCGTCTGTCGGCTGCCGACTTCAGCCGGGCGTCCCGTGAAGGCATCGAAGACCGTCCAGGTCCCATCCGTGTCAATGCGTCGGGCGTAGCGACTGGTCGTCGGTTTGAGGCTGCTCATGATACCTTTCGACGGTAGCGATGCACGACGGGTCAGAAATTTCCACGGCTTGCGGCATGCCCAATGAATCAGTGCTGGCGCTCCTGCCGAAGCGCCTTTTCGACGCTGTTCTGCTCCTCGCCGTCGTCGGGGCGGTTCAATGTGACGGTGCAACGGATCAGGAAATTCCAGTTCGGGCCGTGCTCGATGATGAGATGCAAGTCGGTGATCTCCTCGAAATAGTGCTCGACGCTCTTCGGCCCTTCGTCGGTGCTATAGTCGATGACGGCCTTCCAGCGCTTGTCCGCATGCAAGGTGAAGACATTGCTCATGCGGAAATCCTGCGCCCGGCCGTCATCAGAAGGTGATGCTGGTCAGCACGATATAGAGAAGCGTGCCGGTCACGCTGCCGACCATGAGGACGAGCAGCCAAGCGGACGGATCGGCATTCAGCCGGGCGAGAAATCTCACGCGGCGGCCTCATCGTGTGGGTGGGGAAGGAGCCTGAGAGGAGCCGTCCCATTCTCGGCTTCCCACTCGCTCAGCGCAGTGCCGATGAACTTGCCCATCCTGCTCACGGGAATGCCTAGTTTCAATGCGCCGCCTGCCGTGAAGGCGGCCAGAAGGCCCGCCTCCTCGCTCACGCCATGCTGGAACTCCCTGACCAGCGGGGCGGCGAGGCGCTTCGCGTCGACGCTCCCGGCCGAGATCGCATTGCGTGTGCAGGCGTCTGCATGGACGCGCATGATCATGTTCATATCGGCCGATGTCAGATGCTGTTGCTGCTGGGGAACGGAAGACATGACGTCCTCCTTTCGCGGTCGGGGCAAGGGCACGATGGCCGCCCTCAACCGGCAGCGCCCTGAACGAAGCCGCCGACGCTTTGACCCTAGCAGCATTCGGCAGGTCGCGCGAGTGCTATAGCGAAGTTCGGGAATGGCGTGGCATAGAAGCCTTCATCCGGCGTGGCTTGTTTGCGAGTCCCGGGCTGGGTGACAGCTTTGCCTCGGCCTCCATCCGCGCCTGCCGCAGCCTGGCGGTCTTGGCCTCGCGGCGCTCGGCTTCCGCGCCGATGAGGGCGCGTGCCGCATGGTCCGTGATGTCGGCCTTGGTCTCGGCTTTGGACGACTTGGGTTTGAACAGCTCATGCTCTTTGATGGATTTTCGCATATCCGCCTCTTCACCAGAAAGCAAAAGGCCGGGCGAACCCGGCCTCTCCAATGCGCCTCGATGATCAGTGCCAGTACATCCGTGGTCAAGGATCAGAAGCGCAATCCCGTTACGCAGCCTGGAGGTTCTCGGCCGCGCTCTTGCCGTTGCGGTTGTCCTTCACGACGTCGAAGCTGACCTTCTGACCCTCGACCAGCGCATTCATGCCAGCCCCCTCCACGGCAGAGATATGGACGAACACGTCGGGCTGGCCGTTGCCGAGTTCAATGAAGCCGAAGCCCTTGGTCGAGTTGAAGAACTTCACGGTCCCAGTATTCATGACGATTTCCTTTCAATAACTCACAGAATATTGCTTTGCCGCGCAAGGTGCACGGCAAACGGTTCAGGTCGATTTTGAGAGGAAGATCGCAGAAGACGCTGTTTGCGCCAGAAACAAAGTTCGACAAGCAAGATCGATATTGGGAAAATAGGCGACAACGACGTTCGAAACAAGGCACACTCGCGAATAAACTTTTTGCCGCCGGAAAAGGAAGCCATTGCAGGAGACTCGAATTCCAGAAGCCCTCATTCGTAATGTGAGGTCGGCGGCGCTGACGCGACATGGATGATTGGCTGCAGCCCCTTGTAGAGCCTCACGGCAGCGGCCCGAACGGATGCGCGGGCGCCGTCGAACGCAGCGAGGCATGCATCTTCGCAGGACTTTTCAACCGGCTCTCAGACGCGCCGTGAGATTCAACTCTGAAACACCGGCAAGGCTGTCGTCAGTCTGCCAGGCCCCTGGTTCGGCCGGCTATGCGGAAGTTCCTGCTCTCGATGTCGATCACCTGTCCGCATCCGGAGCATTCGAGCTGCGTGTGGTTGCGGATCCAGTCGATGCTCTTACTGGTCTCATAGTCGCAGACAGGACAGATGACCCCGATCTCGTCCTCGCCATGGCCGGCCGGCATTGGAGTAACCCTCAGGAAGATGAGCGAAGCCTTGAAGCCGGTTCAACCGCCGTTAACGGTCGGCGCCCTGCCGGTCTACCAAGCGGCGAACCACAGACGGCACCATAGCCTTTATCACGAGAAAAGGCTATAAACGGACCACACTATCGTCGCCGTTCATGAATATATCCGCCGAGTCCGCGAAACATCGCACGGGCAGGTCGGCGATATGGCTCGCGCCGTTCGCCAAAAATGTCCGGCATCTTCCATCCGACAAGAGACTCTTTGCGATTGCCGCAAGTCGTGTTTCCAATTGCGGCCCGTCTCTGGCTCACGCATTCTAAGATCGATATCCCCATCGGCGGCGAGTTCGTCTCAGCGCGTCGCCGGCACGGAGATGTCTCCCCTACAATCTCACTGAAAGCCAACAATTGAAAAGCGACTATCAAAGGGACATCGACGCCATCGGGAAGATCGACGCAGTGCCGACCATCCTCGACGTGGTGTGCCGAACGACGGGAATGGGATTTGCGGCTGTAGCGCGCGTCACCGAGGATCGCTGGATCGCGTGCAGCGTGCTGGACCATATCGCGTTCGGCCTTCAGCCCGGCGGTGAGTTGAAGGTCGAAACCACCATCTGCCACGAGATTCGCCAGAGCGGAGATCCCGTCATCATCAACAACGTTGCCGAGGATCCCCTCTATTGCGGTCATCCGACGCCGGCGATGTATGGCTTCCAGAGCTATATCTCAATGCCGATCGTGCGCAAGGACGGCTCCTTCTTCGGGACGCTCTGCGCTATCGATCCGAAGCCGGCCAAGCTCAAGGATCCGGAAATCGTCGGCATGTTCAGGCTCTTTGCAGAACTGATCGCCGCCCATCTCGATTCCATCGATCAGATCGCCGTGAGCGAGCAATTGCTTGCACGGGAAAGGGCATTCGGCGCGATGCGGGAGAAGTTTATCGCCGTGCTCGGCCATGATCTGCGCAATCCGCTAGCCTCTATCGTCTCCGGAGCCAAGCTGCTGATGCGCAGGCATGAGGCGGAACCCGACAGCAGACACATCCTGCTGCTGATGCAGGGAAGCGTGCTACGCATGCGTGGTTTGATCGACAATATCGCGGACTTCGCGAGATCCCGACTGGGAGGCGGGCTGACGCTCGACCTGGAGGCGGATGCCGCTCTCCTCGAGCGAACGCTCGATCAGGTTGTCGACGAATTACGGACCGCGCACCCTGATCGGTCGATAATTGCCGAGGTCTCGGTGGACCAACCCGTGCCGCTGGACCACGGTCGCATCGCACAGCTTCTTTCCAATCTGATCGGCAACGCCCTGAGCTACGGGGACTTGGATAAGCCGGTCCGTGTGTCTGCAAAAGCGGATAACTCGGGTTTCGAACTCGCGGTGGAGAACAGCGGCACCCCAATTCGGGCAGACACTCTTGCAAACCTTTTCGAGCCCTTCGCGAGAGGCGAAGGTGGACGGAATGTCGAAGGTCTCGGCCTTGGGCTGTTCATCGCTTCCGAGATTGCGAAGGCCCATGGCGGAACCCTTGAAGTGACGTCGGGCGAAGTATCGACGAGATTTGTTCTGGATATCCGCGCAACACCGCCGGCTCGGAATAATTCCAGCCATCCGGAACCAAACGACTAAACGGGCGGTTCCCTCTACTTGCAGCGAGCTGCCATTCCCGATGCGCGGAGGCTTGGATGCAATTCTGCATCATATGGAGCCTCAGTGACCTCCCGCCCTGCAGCCAAGATACTCGTTGTCGAGGATGAGCCGCTCATCCGGATGGATCTGGTGGCATCGCTGGAAGATATGGGCTTTCCGGTTCTTGAAGCGGCCAATGCCACCGCGGCAATCGCGATGCTGGAATCTGATCCTGCCATTACGACAGTAATCACGGATGTGGACATGCCGGGGACCATGGACTGCCTCGCTTTGACCTTTCTGGTTCGGGACCGGTGGCCGCCTTGTCATCTCATTGTCGTGTCTGGCCATAGGAGACCGAACAAGTCCGATATGGCCGAAGGCAGCCGGTTCATCAGAAAACCGCTCACGACGCATGACCTTCACAGAGTGCTTGCCGAACTGGATGGCGGAAACTAGCGATCGCTTCCGAAAGCACACTACGGATCAGTTCATCCGCTTCAGAGCGCTCTCGCCGCACAGTGAACTCCATCGGCCAAAAGGACCGTCGGCCTTGTCCTGAGCGGGGCATTGGAACCTTTCCGTTTGCGGGACGCTATATGATGCGCTTCACGACCCCGTGAATGGCAGCGCACACAAGATGCGCACCAAAGGAAAACTCCCATGGCAAAAGAAAAGACGCTGGAAGATCTCTTCCACGATACGCTGAAGGACATCTACTACGCCGAGCGGAAGATCCTGAAGGCTCTTCCCAAGATGGTCCGCGCCGCATCTTCGCCTGAACTCAAGGCGGCGTTCGAGAAGCACAAGGACGAGACCGAGGGCCACGTCGATCGTCTGCAACAGGTCTTCGAGCTGATGGGCAAGCGGCCTCAGGGCAAGACCTGCGACGCGATCGAAGGCATCATCTCCGAAGGCGAGGAGATCATCGAAACCTTTAAGGGCACGGCAGCGATCGACGCCGGTCTCATCTCGTCGGCCCAGGCGGTCGAGCATTACGAGATCACGCGCTACGGCACGCTCAAACGCTGGGCCGAGGTGCTCGGCATGGCAGACGCCGCCAAGCTGCTCGACCAGACGCTCGGCGAGGAGTCCATGACCGACAAGGCCTTGACCGGCCTGGCGGACGCATCCGCCAACGAGATGGCCAAGGCCGCCTGACCCACATTCAGCCACCCGGCGCCACCGCGGTGGCTGGTTTCTTTCAGCTCTCATCTATCCGCTAGGAGACTATCATGGGTCGCGGCATTCTGCTCTGGCTGCTCGGGGTTCCGATTCCGATCATCATCCTTCTCGCTCTGTTCATGCGATAGGAGGACAATCATGGCTTCAACCATCCTGGCCACCGACGTGGCCGCCCCGGTCGAGTCGTCCTCATCAGCCGTCAGCTGGGGAGCTATAATTGCCGGCTCCTTCGCGGCCGCCACGCTCACCTTCATCCTGATGCTTCTTGGCTCCGGCCTTGGGCTCACGATGGTTTCACCATGGTCCAACACGGGCGCCAGCGTCACTACCTTCGCGGTCTCTACGGCCATCTGGCTCGTCATCGTGCAATGGCTGTCGTCCGGGCTCGGGGGCTACCTGACCGGCCGTCTTCGCACGAAATGGGTCGGCATCCATACCGACGAGACCTTCTTCCGCGACACCGCGCATGGCTTCATGGCCTGGGCGCTGGCGACCCTGTTGGTGGTCTTCGTGCTGGGCTCAGCACTCTCGTCGGCAATCGGCACAGGCGTTCAGGCTGCGTCCACAGTTGCCTCCGGAGCTGCGATGGGCGCCTCGGCGGGAGCATCCGCAAATGCCGGAGATGGCGGTGGAGCCGATGCGACCTCCTATTTCGTCGACTCCCTGTTCCGTACCACCGATGCTGCAAGACTGGCGGCGCCGGGAGCGGAAGGTGATACGGCCGCGGCCGCGCAGGCCTCGCGAATCCTCATCGCCAGCGCAGCGGCAGGCGAAATGTCGGCCGACGACAAGGTCTATCTTGGTCAACTCGTAGCGGCCCGCACGGGATTGTCTCAAGCCGATGCGACCGCGCGCGTCGATGCCGTCCTGGCCCAAGTCGAGCAGGCCAAGGCCACCGCGCAGGAAGCTACCGACACCGCACGCAAGGCCGGAGCGACATTCGCGCTGGTCGGCGCGCTGTCGTTGCTGATCGGCGCCTTTATCGCCAGTGCCGCCGCAGCGCTCGGCGGCAGGCAGCGTGACGATGACGAGATCGCCCACGTGACGACATCGCGATAGCCGGTTGTCGGCCGGGCCTGCTCGGCATGCTCGGCCAGCACCTATCTTCGATGGACCCCGGTGATCATTCGCCGGGTCCATGTTTTCCCTCATATCCTGGCGACCACGATGACGCGCAAGCTCGACCTGCGGACCGGCGTTCCTGTTTGGGAGGCCTACCGCGCTCCCCGCATACCGACGCAAAAGCTGACGCGAGACGTCACGTGCGACCTACTTGTGGTAGGGCTCGGCATCAGTGGCGCAATGCTGGTCGAGGCGTTGACCGCCCAGGGTCTCGAGGTCATCGGCGTCGATCGCCGTGGCAGCATGCTCGGCTCTACGCCGGCGACCACCGCTCTGGTGCAGTTCGAGATCGATCAACCGCTCTCTGGCCTCAGCCGGAAGATCGGAAAACCCGACGCCGAACAGGCGTGGAGACGATCGCGTCTGGCGGTAACCAACCTGCGCGGTCGTATCAGTGAACTCGGTATCGCCTGTGACATGACTGGAACCCAATCCTTGTATCTCGAAGGGAATGCTCTCGATCCCGGAGAATTGCGGCTGGAGGCGGAGGCCAGGTCCAACGCTGGAATACGTGCGAGCTATCTGACGCCCGCTGTTCTCAAGGAGAAGTTCGGCATCGACCGCAAGGGCGCAATTCTCAGCCATGACAATCTGGCCCTCGATCCGCGCAAGCTCACCGCCGGCTTTCTCGGCAAGGCGCTCGACCGAAAAGCCCGCTTCTACGCTCCCGTCGAGGTCGCAGGCCTTGCCATCGGGCCGACCGGCGTTCGCGCGGAAACCAAGGACGGGCCGGTGATCTCCGCCAGACATGTCGTGCTGGCGACGGGCTACGAATTCCTGGACATCGTTCCCTCCGACACCCATTCCGTCATTTCCACCTACGCCATCGCCACAAAGCCGCAGACGAGCGCGCTTTGGCCCGGTGCGGCTTTCGTCTGGGAGGCGTCCGATCCCTATCTCTACATGCGCGCGACCGCCGACGGACGGGTGATCTGCGGCGGCGAGGACGAGGATTTCGTCGACGAGGCGAAGCGGGACAATCTGCTCGCAGCCAAGACGCGGACGATTTCCACCAAGCTGAAGCATCTGTTTCCGCAGTTGGATACGACCGCTGAGTTCTCCTGGACCGGGTGCTTCGGCACCACCACGACGGGGTTGCCTTATATCGGGGAACTGCCCGGTCATCCCGGCATCTTCGCCGTCCAGGGCTATGGCGGCAACGGAATTACCTTTTCGCAGATCGCGTCGGAGATCATTGCAACCGCCATCGCCGGGCGTGACGATACGGACGCAAGGCTGTTCGCTTTTGGCCGCACAGGAATCGTGAGGAAGCTAGTGGATGCGGCAGGCAAGCTCATCGCTTGACGTCAGAAATCAAGTCCATCGAAGCACAGTCCTTGTTATTGTGCAGTGCAGCAACGATATTGCTGCGGGTGCGTTGCACCCATTGCCGTCCAATTCCGGGCGTCACAACAAGGACGGCCCACTTGCGAAAAATCTCCGACACAATCGCGCGGCTTGCCGCGCTTCAGGCCCGAAACGCAGCTTCGCGCGTGCACCTCGGCGCGCCCGACCGTCTTTCGGCGCTAACCGGCTTCGGCTCCAACCCCGGTGCCTTGAAGGCAAAATTCTATCTTCCTGATGACCTGCCGGAAGGTGCGCCGCTCGTCGTGGTGCTGCATGGCTGCACCCAGAGCGCGGCAGGATACGACCATCATTCAGGCTGGTCGCAACTTGCCGATGAAGCCGGGTTCGCGCTGCTCTATCCGGAACAGCAGCGAAGCAACAATCCAAACCTCTGCTTCAACTGGTTTCAGCCTGCCGATGTGAGGCGGGACGCCGGCGAGGCGCTTTCAATACGCCAGATGATCGAGGCGATGGTGAAGGCGCACGGGCTGGACCGGAAACGCATCTTCGTCACGGGCCTCTCTGCCGGTGGCGCCATGGCCGCGGCTATGCTTGCATCCTATCCTGATGTCTTCGCCGGTGGCGCAATCATCGCGGGGCTCGCCTACGGGAGCGCGTCGACGGTTCCGGAAGCCTTTGACCGCATGCGAGGTCATGGCAGCCCCTCGGACGAGGAGTTGCGGCGCATGCTGCGTGGCGCATCGTCTCATCGAGGGCCGTGGCCCAGGATATCGATCTGGCAGGGGACGAGCGACCAAACCGTCGCTGCTTCCAATGCCGAGACGATCGCCAGCCAGTGGTGGGGCGTCCACCAGATCCAAAACCCGCCTACGCACACTCGCGCCGAGGGCAAGAACACGCGGCAGGTCTGGTGCGATTCCAGCGGAGAGGTCGTGCTGGAGGTCAACATGATCGCCGGAATGGGCCATGGCACGCCGATCGACAAGAATGGCTACGGAACGCCGGGACCCTACATGCTGGATGTCGGCATCTCCTCGACGCAGGAGATCGCGCGGTTCTGGGAGATCGCGGACGGAGAGGCACGGACTTCTGCCGCGTCGAAGCGGCGGGACATCGTCGTCTATTCCCAGCCGCCCGTCGGTGCCCGATCCAATGCCGGACCAAGGATGCCGGCGCGATCTTCGGAGATATCGACGGCTCCGAAGCGGGAGGCGTCACCAGCGTCAGGTGTGCAGAAGATTATCGAGGACGCCTTGCGGACCGCCGGGCTGATGCGCTGATCGCTCTCCCGTATCGGAGCGTCTTAGCGAGGGAGCCAGCCTTGGCCAGCTCCCTCGGCCCTGCTCAGGCAACCGTCTAGAGCTTGACCGCCGCCTCTCGAGACCAGAGGCGGAGCTTTCGGCAGGACTCGATGAACCCGGCGATCGCCTTCGCATCGCCGAGACCGATCAGTCCCTCATCGGCGTCCGGATCGACGCCGGCTTTCCGCAACAGCGTCGCGGCGCCGGGCGTAAACCCGATGAACTTGCAATGGGCAAAGGCGTCGGCGACGAAGTCGCGCGCCGAGGCCTCGCCTGTGAGGCGTTCGGCACCTTCCTCGGAGAGGATCAGCGCCACGGCGTCGAACAGGACCGAAGGCCCGCCATCTATCATGTGCTTGGCGGGGATTGTAGTTCCGTCCGCCGCTTCGACACCGCCAACCCTTGGAGCGATGACTTCCATCGTCGCGCCTTCTTTCTCGATCGTGGTTCTGAGCTTCTTCAGAAGCGACGCGTCAGCGCCAGGGCTGACCAGCACTCCGATCTTGCGGCCCGCGAAACTATCCGATCCGTTCGCGAGGATGCTGAGCGCCGGTGACGGTTCGAGATCGTCGCGTGGCGCAACTGCGGCGTCCGCTGGCTTGGGTAGTTCCTTGATACCGAGTTTGTCGGCGACCGTTTCGGCCAGTCCTTCGTCGATGTTGAGGAGATGTGAAATCATTCGTTCGCGAATGACCGGCGTCTCCACCTTGCTCAATTCGAAGGTCAGCGCCATGGCGATATGTTTCTGCTCTGGCGCGGTCTGGCTGTTGAAGAACAGGCGCGCCTGGCTGTAGTGATCGGCAAAGCTTGCCGAGCGCAGCCGGACCTTCTGGCCATCCCTGGCTTCGGGAAATGACCGGAAGCCGCTCTGTGGCGATTCCCTTGCACCTTCGCCGAACGAGTTCGGCTGGTAGTTCACCCGCCCGACCGGATTGCGCATGGCCATGTGGCCGTCCTGCTGGAAATGGTGGAACGGACATTTCGGCGCATTGATCGGCAGGTGCGTGAAATTGGTCGAGCCGAGCCGTTTGATCTGCGTGTCGAGATAGGAGAAGTTGCGGCCCTGAAGGAGGGGATCGTTGGAGAAGTCGACGCCGGGCGGTACGTTTTGCGTCATGAACGCGACCTGCTCGGTCTCGGCAAAGAAGTTGTCCGGCATGCGGTCGAGAACCAGGCGGCCCACCGCGATCGGCTCGATCACCTCTTCGGGGATGAGCTTGGTCGGGTCGAGCACGTCGAAGTCGAAACTGTCGGCGAAGTCCTGATCGAAGAGTTGGACGCGCAATTCCCATTCGGGGAAATTGCCCGACTGGATCGCCTCCCAGAGGTCACGACGGTGGAAGTCCGGATCGGCACCGTTGATCTTCACCGCCTCGTTCCACACCACCGACTGCAGGCCGAGCTTGGGCTTCCAGTGGAACTTGACGAAGGTCGACTCATCCTTCGCGTTGAGGAAACGGAAGGTGTGCACCCCGAAACCTTCCATGAAGCGGAAGGAGCGCGGGATCGCCCGGTCGGACATGACCCACATGATCATGTGCATGGATTCCGGCGTCAGCGAGATGAAGTCCCAGAAAGTGTCGTGGGCGGATGCGGCCTGCGGAAAACCCCGGTCGGGCTCCGGCTTTACAGAGTGAATGATGTCGGGAAACTTGATGGCATCCTGGATAAAGAAAACTGGGATGTTGTTGCCGACGATGTCCCAGTTGCCCTCCTGCGTGTAGAACTTGACGGCGAAGCCGCGCACGTCGCGGGCGAGGTCGGCGGACCCTTCACTGCCGGCCACAGTGGAGAAGCGGACGAAGGCAGGGGTCTTCTCGCCGGCACGCTGGAAAATGTCAGCGCGCGTATATTTGGCGAGCGACTCATAGGTCTCGAAATACCCGTGCGCCCCGTAGCCGCGTGCATGCACCACCCGCTCCGGGATGCGCTCGTGGTCGAAGTGGAAAATCTTCTCGCGGAAGTGGAAGTCCTCGATCAGGGTCGGTCCGCGCTCGCCTATCTTTAAGGTGTTCTGGTCGTCGGCAACCGGAACGCCCTGAGCCGTCGTCAGGATAGGAGCATCGCCTTCCGCGATCTGGTGCAGCTCGCCGCCATTGCCGCGCTCAAGTTTCTGGTCATGGATCGTCGCGGGCGTGCCCGGCAACTGTCTAGCGCTCTTGGCCATGGAAATTCCTTTGAGAGAGATGTGCGCAATGCGCATCACTCTCAATGAAACGGCCGGCATCCGGTTCCTATAGTCTTGGAGATGCTTGAAAAGAATGGAACGGGCGTTCTCAATTTAGCAGCCCTCGGAGCGAGGACCAGAAAGGTCCGGTCGCTCCACGACGAAGAGCTATTCGGTCGATGCCTATGGAGTGACAGTGCGGGCTCCAACATGGCTGCGATCTGCGTTCTGGCCGATCGCAGCGATGCCGTCTATTGATCTTCTCATGAACCTGCGAATGGAGGCCTTTGCCTCGCGGCTTTCTGAAACGGATGACGACCTCCTCGATCTGGCCCAGAGGCAGACGTTCCGCTTCTTTTGGGAGGGCGCCCATCCGGTCAGCGGGCTTGCACGCGATCGCCAGAAAACCACCGGCGACCCTAATAACGACCTCGTCGCCATAGGCGGCTCGGGCTTCGGCGTCATGGCGGTGGTCGTCGGCGTCGAGCGCGGCTGGATCTCGCGCGACGATGCCGTGAGCCGGCTCGGCACGATCCTGTCATGCCTGGAACGGACACCGCGATATCATGGCATGTTCCCGCATTTCATAAACGGGCGGACCGGAGCGACCATTCCCTTCAGCCGCAAGGACGATGGCGGGGACGTGGTGGAAAGCGCGCTCCTGTTCCAGGGGCTTCTCTGCGTCCGCCAGTATTTCGACAGGGACAGCACCGCCGAACGAGACCTTCGTCATCTGATCGACCGGCTTTGGCTCGAAGCCGAGTGGGACTGGTACAGGCGGGACGGAGGAAACCATCTCTACTGGCACTGGAGCCCAAGGCACGGCTGGGCGATGAATCGGAAAATCGCCGGCTGGAACGAGGGTCTGCTGGCCTTTGTGCTTGCCGCCGGCGCGCCCGAAAATAAGATCGACGCCGACGTCTATCACGGGGGATTCGCGTCAGGGCCGGGTTTCCGCAATGGGCGAAGCTACCATGGCATCGAGCTGCCGCTCGGTATGGATCATGGCGGCCCGCTGTTCATCGCGCACTATTCCTTCTGCGGTCTCGACCCGCGAGGGCTCACGGATCGCCATGCCGACTACTGGCAGCAGAATGTTCGCCACACACGCATCAACTATGCGCACTGCGTCGCCAATCCACACGGCCATGCGGGATACGGGCCTGATTGCTGGGGGCTGACTTCCAGCCACGGCCCGAAGGGGTATGTCGCGCATGCGCCAGCCAGGGATTTCGGAGTGATCACGCCAAGCGCTGCGCTTTCGAGCCTTCCCTACGCGCCGGATGAGGCGCTGCGCGCGCTGCGCTATTTCCTGACGAGGCCGAAGCATCGCATGCAGGGTCGGTTCGGCTTCGTGGATGCGTTCTGCGAAAGCCGCGACTGGTATGCGCGCACCTATTTGGCGATCAATCAGGGACCGATCGTCATCATGATCGAGAATTTCCGCAGTGGCCTGCTCTGGAGCCTCTTCATGAGCGTTCCGGAAGTGCAAGCCGGTCTGCTAAGGCTAGGCTTCACAAGCCCGCATCTGTCGCAGGCTCGTAGTGCAATCGCTATGATTCCGGCCTGACCCTCACAGCGACATCCATGGCGAGGAAATCCCCTGGCGTGCCGATATAGCCGCCGACGATCGGCATGATCTGGCGATTGCTGCGGGCAACGGCGACCGGGATGAGGTTGGCGCCGCCGAGGCGGCGATGCGTAGGATCGAAGGCGATCCATCCAGCGCCGGGAAGATAGACCTCCGCCCACGCATGGGTCGATCCGGGGTCGTCAGCCCTTTGCTGCGGATCGAACAGATAGCCCGAGACGGCGCGGGCGCCGACGCTGAGATGACGGACCGCCTCGATGAACAGCGCGGCGATGTCCCGGCACGAGCCGCTTGCCAGCGCCAGCGTTTCCAGCGGCGCCTGCGTCCCTTCCTCGTCACGCACGCGATAGGCCACCGAGCCGAGGATGCCGGCATTGAGGTCTTTCAGCAGTGAAAGCGTGTCGGTCGACGCGCCGCTGACAAACGCGCGCGCCCATCCACCCATCCGTCCTTCCGGGTCACCATGTTCCGGAATGCGAAGCGCGCCCAGATCGGCTATATCGTCGGGGGAATAGGTGAACGGGAAGGAATGCGCCTCGGGCGCGATCCGGAATACCGGCCACGCCACCGCCGACTGCTCGACCGTGAACTCGCTTGTGATGACCAGTTCGCTGGCTGGCTGCGAGAAGATGCCGGTCGCGATCAGATTGCCGAAGACGTCCTGCGTCCATTCGAGTTCCGCGACGGGCGAGCAGGACAGCGAACTCGACAAAAGGGCGATGTCATGGCTACCGCGCGGGCGCAGAATCATCCGGTGCGGCTGGAGCACGACGGGACGTGCGTAGCGATAGGTCGTCCTATGATGGATCGCCAGTCTCATATATGCCGCCGGCCCCCATGATCATCTTGTGATTTCAAGCGAAGTCCTCGGAACAGGCCGAAATCGCCGCTTATGCTATGCAGAACGCCCCTGCCGCGCGATCGTTGCTGCGATGCACAAATTGATGTGCAGTATGGAGGTACTGCGTGTCCGACGGCCAACCGATGCTCCTTGACGACGGGACCAGCTTTTCGAGTGACAGGCCGACCGGCTCGGCCTGTCGCTGTTGCAAGCTAACCGTTCGAAGAAACTACATCGACCAAAGGACCGATAGGGGTGCCGCCTGTAGTTTCTCGCCGAATGGCGTGACGCGGTCATGATCGTGCAAGACAAGTCCGCGCACGAACCGATCGCCGACCGCGTCCTGCAACTGGCGCAGTCCCCGGAAGTCCTGCGGTCGTACCGTTGCCGAGGCTTTCACCTCGATGCCGACGATGCGGCCGCGACGGTCCTCGACCACCACGTCAACCTCATCTTGGTCCTTGGTCCTGTAGTGCGAGAGCGAGACCCGTCGCTCCGACCACGACGCCAGCTTCAGAAGCTCGGAGACAACGAAGCTCTCGAGCAAAGCCCCGAACCGGGAGCGATCCTTTTTGAGCGCCTCTTCCTCGTCCTCGCGCAATGTCGCAAGGAGCCCGCTGTCTAGGAAGTGCAGCTTTGGCGTCTTGATGAGGCGGCTCAACCGGTTGCTCGACCACGGGACCAAGGTCTTCACAAGAAAGAGCCGCTCGAGGATCGCCACATATTTCTGTGCCGTGACGCTCGACAGACCGAGAGCTGCGCCGAAACTGGAATGATTGACCAGTTGCCCCGCATGTTCGGCGAGGACTTCCAGCAAACGAGGCAATCGATCGAGTTGGTCGATGTTGGCGATGTCGCGAACATCCCGATCGAGGATCTGGGTCACATAGTCTTCCAACCAGGCAGTACGACGCGCGGAAGTCGACCTGCGTAGAGCTTCCGGGTAGCCGCCTCGCAGGACAATCGTGAGCAATTCGTCACCGAATAACGCGTTTCCATCCACCGCGGGTTCCTCACCTGCGAACAGGCGATCCAGAAGACGTCCTGGCGTGGCGTGGATTTCCGATTGGGCGAAGGGCAGGAGGGAGATCGTCGCCATTCTGCCGGCAAGGGAGTCTGCAACCGCAGGGACAGCGGCGATGTTGGCGGAGCCGGTCAGGAGGAACCTGCCCGGTGCATCGTCCCGATCGACACTCTCCTTGATCGCCAGCATGAGTTCTGGCACGCGCTGGACTTCATCGATGACGGCCTGTTCGATCCCTCTGATGAAACCGATAGGATCGGCGCGGGCAGCGCTCAATGCGCCAGCGTCATCGAGCGTGATGTAAGGTCGATCGGCTCCGGAGAATTGTCGGGCGAGTGTCGTCTTTCCCGCCTGCCGCGGGCCGGTGATCAGGACAACGCGCGTGTCGGCGAGCGCGGTCTCGACGAGCGGACGGACCTTGCGATCGATGAAAGCACGCGACGATGTCGAATTGGCCATGCGTCCATCTTTAACTCATATTCCGACCAATTTAAAGTGAACAGGCGACTGATTCTAAGGAAGATCAAAGGAAAAGACGCGTTTGCTAGCGCAAGGCTCGGCTGCAAACCAAAACCTACTGGTCGCATAGGGAGGAGCAACGTGCGAATTTTTATCCATCGAGAACACGGCGCGATGCGAACCGCCCCCTTAGCTCGGGGCGGATCTAACCAAAACGCAATACCGTCATTTTTCTTCGGTTGGAGCCGCCGTCTAATCATAGAAGTTTTTCTTTTATATCAACTAATTACGGGTTGACAGTTCTGGGTCCGTTGCCTGTTGATGATGTATTGCAGCGAGCGCTGCTGGACCGAGAGTTTGAGTGCGTACAGAAAAATCAGTGACTTATCAGTGAGTTGGTCCTATCGATAGATGATGCAGCACACGACATGAATGCCGCGTCTAGCGACCCCAAATTCCTCAACCATAGGCCATAGTTAGATTTGACGGTAAAAACGACGGTGTTTTCGATTTTGATCATGAAAAAAAATGTTGTATATCAATAACTAAGATGCCTCGTTGATGATCGAGTGGGAATGATATTGGCCCATCCGAACGCACTTTAGGCTGCGGTTGGCCCTGGATCGTCGCCGTCGTCGGATAAATTCAGGCTGTGGATGGCGAGCCGCCGATCAGGTGCGAGTGCTCCTGGAATGACCCGCAACGAGGCTCGTCTCATCTCGGGTGTGGCCCGTCCGGCGATGGCATCCTTCTCGCGCCGGGCGGCCTCGGGTTGATAGAGCACCTGCTCAAGCAGGATGAGTTTATCCGTACCCTCATCGTTGGGGACGCCGATTGCCTGTCCTTCCGACAGCCCGAGCAACGCCAGGCCTCGGATGGTCGTGATCGGCAGAAACAGTCCCGTTGGCGCGTTCATTCGATCATGCGACAGGATGCGGCTGTCTGGGGCGCCAGCGTCGACGGAGAAAGAAATCCGGCTGCTCAGCGTCGCCACGTACGGCGGGATGTCGTCGCGGAAAACCACTGTCGCCGCTTGGAGCTTGCGGCGCAGCAGCGCAGTCATGGCATCGGTCGGCGCAAGGCCGCGGTCGAACATGACCTCCAGAATCGTGAAGTCCTTTGTGGTGAGAATGAAGGAATCGTGCGGCATCGCAAATCTCCATCGCCCGCGGCGCAAGCGGATCGGTTCGTGACAAAGGTGGGAAGCCCCTGGCCGCGATGCGGCACAGGGGGTCACGATCCTGCGATGAGACAGCCTCCGAAGAGGGCGAGCCGCGACATCGGCATCAAGAGGCCTGCCGCATTTCCTTCCGTGCCACCGCCGGGCCAACGCTTTCGACCGTCAGCCGGTGAATGCGGCCATCGCGCGCCGTCCAGTCGATCGATTGCCCTTGCGAAAGGCCGATGAGCGCGACGCCGATCGGGGTGAGCACCGAGACGCGTCCAAACTCGATATCCGCCTCCGCCGGATAGACGAGCGTCACGTTGCGATCCTCGCCGGTATCGGTCGTGTAGCGCAGCGTCGAGCCCATTCGCACCATACCCTCCGGGGGATGGGCGGCATCGACGATCCTGGCGCGGTCCAGTTCAAAGAGGAGTTCCTCGGACACGGCGGGGTTGCTGTCGGCGATCGCTCCGGCGAGCCGCGTCAGCGCATCATGGTCGGAGCGGAGAATGGTGATCGGAGGCTTGCGCCGCTTGTCGTTCTGATTTGCCATGGGAACCTCATAGCCATGCGCTCGCACGCAGCGGGCGCAGCATCTTGCGGTTGGTTGGAATGTGATTGCCGCTGTCGGTCGGATTGACGACCCCGATAACGATCCGCCCCTCGGCCGGACCGCGACGCGCCCAGGCCGGGGGTCAGTCGCCCGCGATGGGGCAGACCCTGGTCAGAAGCAGAAGGTGGCAGCCGGTGCTGTTCATGGCATCAAACGTGGCCACTCCAGCCGCGAAAGTCAATACGGACGGCTTGCCCCCCCGGATGCCGCCGATCGCGCAGCGAACCAGGCAGTGCGGGGTTCGGTTCCACTTTCGGTTCCAGGGACAGTCATGCCGTCCAAGAATCGCGCGAACGCAGCGCGGTTTGAAGGAGCGTCGAATGGACGGGCTTCTGCACGTCTCCCTCAGAAGTCACAAGGCGCGTCCTCAGCCAGCAGCCCCTTCGCCTTCAGGTCGGACCATAGCTCCGGCGGAATGGTTTGCTTGAAACTTTCGACGTTCTGGCGGACCTGGTCCGGATGGATGGCGCCGGGAATGACAGCGGCGACCGATTTGTGCCCGAGCGGGAATTGCAGGGCGGCCGCCGCCAGCGGCACGTTGTGCGCCTTGCAGACGGCCTCGATCTTGGCGACGCGCTGCATGATTTCCGGCGTCGCGTCTGCATAGTTGTATTTCGCGCCTTCGACCGCGCCGGTCGCCAAAATCCCCGAATTGTAGACGCCGCCGATGACGATACCGACATTGCGCCGCTCGCAATAGGGCAGCTCGGCCTTCAGCGTCTCCTGTTCCAGCAGCGTATAGCGCAGCGCGACGAGGAAGAAGTCGAGATCGAGCATGTCGAGGAAGCGCGGCATCATGCCGAGCTCGTTGATGCCGGCACCGATGCCGCCAACGAGTTTGTGCGACCGCAACTGGTCCAGCGCCCGCCAGCCGGAGGTGTAGAGCTGCGCGAGATAGGCGGAGACGTTGGCCTCCGTCTTGTGAAACCAGAAATCGAGGTCGTGGATGATCAGAAGGTCGATGCGGTTCATGCCGAGCCGCATCTGCGACTGCTCGTAGGCGCGCATGATGCCGTCATAGGAGTAGTCGTGGACATGCGCGAAACGCAGGCCGCCCACCCAGCCCGGCGCCCGGAAATTGTCGGGGTCGGCCGGCGGATAGAACCAACGGCCGACCTTGGTGGACAGTACGAACTCGCCGCGCGGCTTGTTGTCGAGCAGCCGGCCGTTGCGCATTTCGCTGAGACCGCTGCCGTAATAGGGCGCGGTGTCGAAGTAGCGGATGCCGGCGTCCCACGCCGCCGCGAGCGTGGCAGCCGCGGTCGCCTCGTCGACTCGGACGAACAGTTCGCCGAGCCCCGCGCCGCCGAAACCGAGTTGCGTGACCGACACGCCCGATTTGCCGAGGACGCGCTTTTGCGTGGGTTCCATCAAAAGGTCTCCGTTTCTGTGGCCGTCAGGAGCGGCGCGAAATGCGGCGCTGCAAGGCTTCGAGCAGCACGGCGGCGAGGATGATCGCTCCGGTCGCAAAACCCTGCCAGAAAATCTCGATGCGCGCCAAATTCAGGAAATTGCGGGTCAGCGCGATGATGACGACGCCGATCACGGTGCGCAGCACGCGCCCCTGGCCGCCGGACAGGCTGGTGCCGCCGATGACGACGGCGGCGATGACCTCGAACTCCAGGCCCTCGCCGGTATTGGGCGAGACGGCGCCGAGCCGCGAGATGCTGACCAGCCCGCCGAGCGAGGCGGTGAAGCCGACGATCATCAGGCAGATGATTTTCACCCGGTCGGCGCGTATGCCGGAGAGCATGGCGACGGTGCGGTTCGAGCCGACCGCGTAGACGCGCTTGCCGAACGAGGTGCGCTCCATCAGGAACCACGCCGCCGCGTAGACGACGACCGCCACCCACACGATGTTCTGCACGGGCAGCCAGACGAACAGATCGCCAAGCGAGCCGGACTCCAGCAGCCCGCTGAAATTGAAAGGCAGCGGAATCTGCACCCAGCGGCCCTGGCCAAAAGCCCGGATGACATTGGGAATGTCGGGTATCGGCTGGCCCTGGGTGACAACCAGGGTGAGGCTGCGCGCCATCATCAGCGTGCCCAGCGTGACGATGAAGGACGGGATCAGTGCCTTGGTGACGATCAGGCCGGCGAAGAACCCGATCACCGGACCGATGAGCAGCGGAACCGTCAGCCCCAGCACGATGATCCACCAGACCTGATCGTCCGCCGTCGGCACCGGAAACCAGCGCACCATCAGCCAGCCGGCGACCGCCGCCGACAGGCCGACCACCGAGCCGACACCGACGTCGAACTCGCCGGCGATCATCACGATCGTCATGCCGGCCGCGACGATCAGCATCACCGTCATCTGGCCGAGCAGATTGCCGATGTTGACGGGCGACAGGAAACGGTCGTTGGCGATCTGCATGAGGATGATCAGCGCCAAAAGCACGCCCAGCGCCTGGATCAGGCTGTAGGAGCGTTTCAGCCGGCTCATCAGCCGGCTCGGTTCGAGCGCCGGCGGAGGGGAGGTGACGCTCGTCATGCTGGAACCGCCAGTTCTTCTCCGCAGGCCGCGGCGTGCAGGATGGATTCGCGCCGGATCGCCGCGCCCGTAAGTTCCGTGACCAGTTGGCCGCGGAACATCACCAGCACCCGGTCGCACAGCGTCACCAGTTCTTCCAGTTCGGTGGTGATCAGCACGATGCCGACGCCGGCGGCTGCGATCTCGTCGATGATGGCCCTGATTTCCGCCTTGGCGCCGACATCGATGCCGATGGTCGGGTCCTCCATGACGAACACCTTCGGCCGGGTCTCCAGCCATTTGGCGAACAGCACCTTCTGCTGGTTGCCGCCGGAAAGCTGCGAGGCAAGCGCCTCGGGACCGGGCGCGCGGATGTGCAGCCGCGTAATGTTGCGCGTCGTCGCCTCGGTCATCGCCGAGCCGTCGAGGCGTCCCGCCGCGCCGGTGAAACGCGACAGGATCGGCAGGCAGATGTTCTCTTTCAGGGTGAAATCGAGAAGCAGGCCCTCGCGCCGGCGGTCGCCGGTGATCAGGGCAAGTCCCGCCTTCAGCGATGCCGCCGGGTCGCGCGGCGGGACCGTTTTTCCGTCGAGGATGACACGCCCGCCGAGCCGGCCGCTTGCGTCGGCGCCAAAAATCGCCTTGGCAAGTTCGCCGAGCCCAGAACCGGCCAGCCCGGTTACGCCCAGCACCTCGCCGTGTCCAAGCTCGAAGCTGATCGCGTCGAGTCGGCCGGGGATGCTCAAATCCTCGACGCGCATCAGCGGACTGGATTCTTTCGCCCGGGACGGTGTCGCTTCCGCGCGCCGATGCGTCTCGACGTGCCGTCCGACCATGGCCGTCACAACCTGGGCCAGATTGGTTTCCGCCACCGGGCCGTCGGCCACCACTTCGCCGTCGCGCATGACGGTGAGGTCGTCGCAGACGGCGAATATCTCGTTGAGATAATGCGAGATCAGCACAACCCCGACGCCGCTTTCGGCGAGGCGGCGGATCAGACGAAGCGCGACCTGCACCTCGGATTCGGTGAGCGAGGATGTCGGTTCGTCGAGGATCAGGATTTTCGGATCGAGCGACACGCCCTTGACGATCTGCACCATCTTCTTGAGGTCGTTGGGCAGTTCCGAGACGACCGCGTCGGGCTCGACGTCGATCTCGTAGAGGCGCAGCAGTTGCGACACTTTTTCGGCCATCGCGCGTCGCCGGATGATGCCAAAACCGTAGGTCGGCTCGTTGTTCAGCAGCAGGTTTTCCGCCACCGTCATCGTCTGGACGAGGTTGATGTCCTGGTGGACGGTGACGATACGGCGGGCGAGCGCGTCGTCGGCGCCCGAAAAATGCATCGGAGCGCCTTCGAGTTCGAACGTCCCGGCGTCCGGCGCGTAGACGCCTGCGATGATCTTGACCAGCGTCGACTTGCCGGCACCGTTCTCGCCGACGAGACCGCGCACGCGGCCCGCGGCGATCGCGAAATCGACGCCGCGCAACGCCCTGACGGCGGCGAAACTCTTCACCAGCCCGCGGCAGCGCAACAACTCGGTCGCCGGCAGATGCGCTCCAGAGGCTCGAAGTTCGGCTCGGTCGGTCGATGCTTGCACGGCTTGGTCCGGAGTCTTTGGCACAAGCGGCCGGAACCCTCGCGGATTCCGGCCGGCATGGCGTGGCGTTATTTTCCGGTCACCTGGGGATCTTCGGCGAACTCGGCCGCGTTGTCCTTCGTCAGCAGTTTTGTGCCGAGACCGACGTCGTGCGGAACCTCGCCGCCGCCGAGCTTGGTCAGCACGATGTTCATGCCTTCGTAGCCCATCTTGTAGGGGTCCTGCACGACCAGCGCGTCGATCTTGCCGTCCTGCACCATCTTGTAGGAGACCGGATCGAGGTCGAAGCCGATCAGCTTGACTTCGCCCGCTTTCTTGGCCTGCTCCAGCGCCTGATAGGCACCCTGGATGACGAGCTGGTTGAAGGCGAAAGCGCCCTTCACGTCGGGTTCGGAGACGAGCAGGTCCTCCATCGACTGCCGTCCAGCGTCGAGCGTCAGGAACGCCACCGGCTGCTCCGGCAGGACCTCGAGACCAAGTTCCTTGGCGCGTTCCTCAAAACCTCTCTGCCGCGTCTGGCCGTTGTCGTTGGTCGGCGCATGGTCGAGCGTCACCACCTTCGATCCCTTGGGAAGCAGCGTCGCCATGTAGTCGGCTGCCTGCTGCCCGCCCTTGTAGTTGTCGGTGATGATCAGGCTTTCATATTTGCCCGAACGGATGCCGATGTCGGTGATCACTACCGGGATATTCTGGGCATTGAAGGTGTTCTTGATCGGCTCGGCCACCATCACGCTGTCGCCGGGGAAGATCAGCACGCCGTCGATGCCCTGCGCGTTCAGATCCTCGAGGTCGGATACCTGCTTGGCCTTGTCCGTATCGCCGCCATTGGTGACGATGAGGTCGACATTGACGCCCTTGGCCTTCCACTCCTCGGCCGATTTCTTGGCGCCGTTCACCATCGTCACGAGGAACGGATTGGTGCCCCAGAACACGGAATAGCCGATCTTGTAGTCCTCCGCCGAAGCGGCTGATGTGGCCAACGCCACCGCGAGAGCGGCAGACGCGGCCCATTTGAGCATGCGCATGAAAACTCCTCCCTGTTGGCCTGCAAGATCCCGCCGAAATCGGTCGGGCCGGTATTATTCGAGCTCGGAGCCAAGTCCTCCCGACTTTGATGGCTCGCTCGTACCTCCCAGAATGCACGGCTTGTGAAATGATATCGTTTCAATAAATGTTGTCAACCGAACATTGGACACTCGGGTCGATGAAGTGTTTCGTTATAATAAGTAATTGAAATTAATAAGAAGATTTCGCTTTCTAGGCTATTTCAGGGGTTTGGATCGTTTCCAACATGATCGGCCTTTTTTCGGCGCGCCGACGCTTGTGGATGGACGTCATTCGCGAAGCGCTATTCGGGAAGGCGGCGCGCCAACATGGAACGCGAAAAGGCTTCCGGTCCAACCGACCGGCGCGCGATATGACGATGTGATCGGGGTCGCCGCGGCCGCGTGGATCTCTACCGGCTTGCCGACAAGTCGAGGAACGGCACGCCAAGCAATTCCGGCAAGACGTCGATGCCGAGGCCGAAACCGTCCGGAATGCCCATTCGGCTCCCGTTTACAGGCGGCGCGTTCGACGCGGTCCGCACTGTCACCCATTCATGGAAGGCGATGGCGTGCAGGCGCCGCTCCTCCGGCGTCGACAGCGAAAGATGCGCCATCGCCGCCGTGTCGATCTCGGCGCCGCCCGTATCCTCGACCGTGACCATCAGGCCGAGATCGACCGCGAGGTCGCGCAACTGCCGCGTGCGCGACACGCCGCCCAGCCGGGAGATTTTCAGCGTGACGCCGTCGGCCGCGCCGGTGCGCTGGATTTCCAGCAGGTCTTGCAGCGACTGCACGGACTCGTCCAGCACCATGGGTTTGGCAAATATGCGCCTGACCGAGAGACATTCTTCGATCGTCCCGCAGGGCTGTTCGAACGCATAGTCGATCTGCCGTGTCGCATCGGCGAACTGCCGCGCCTGGAAAGGTGTCCAGCCCGCGTTCGCGTCGCAGAAGATCACTGTTCCCACCGGCACCGCCGCCGCGACCGCCACGACCCGTTCGATATCGCCGTGAACATCGCCGCCGACCTTCACCTGGATGCGCCTGAAGCCGTCGGCGATGATCCGTCTCGCATGGTCGGCCATCGATGCGGCCGTGCCATGCGTGACCACCTTGTAGAGTTCGGCGGTGTCGCTCTCGCGCCCGCCGAGCATGGTCACCAGCGGCATCCCGGCGCTACGCGCCGCGAGGTCGCAGCAGGCCATGTCGAGCGCCGACTTCACATAGGGGTGGCCCTTGAACACCGTATCCATCAGCCGGCCGATCTGCGCCAGGGCGCGCGGGTCCTGACCCAGCAGATGCGGCGCGATTTCCGCCACGCCGGCCTCGGCGCCGGCCGCGAAGGCGGCGGAATAGAACGTTCCGAGCGGCGCCATCTCGCCCCAGCCGGTGACGCCGTCGTCGGATGTGATCGACACGATGACGGAATCGAAAGAGTCCGCGTGCCGCCCCTTCGACATCCGGTAAGGCCCGGCGACGAAAGGCTGCAGCATACGCCAGGCATTGATCGCACTGATCTTCATCGGCGCGCCGTCTCCGTTCGTTCTCTGCAATCGGTCAAACTGCTTCTAGCGGGAAACAGCAAGGGCCGATAGGCGATGAAGGATCGGTCGGCGCGGAGTTTCGAGGCCTCAGCAGACCGAGTGTGCCGTTAGGCTCCGGGAGCGGGGCCGAGCATGGGCGGCCGCGGCACGATGGGCACCTCGAATGCGGAAGCACGTTCATATGCCCCCAAGAACTGCGGCGAAAGCGCCGCTGTGGTGACGCCTAACCCCGGCTGCTCTTCTATATCCTTGCCGTCCATCCCGATCTTCGTTAATCGCCGGTGGTCAATTTTCATCTCGCGGGCATTGCGAAGAGACCTCTGGGGGCGGGGCATTGAGTACCGGCGAAATCGCCAGAGAGCCAAACGCGGATGCTGAGTGGCCGGCGCAGAAATCGACATATAGCTTCCCCCGCCGCAACGACCGCACCTTTGAACGGATCGTTTCCATTTTGGCGGCTGGTAATTCGAACCGGTTGAAGTTGCTCTCGTTCGGATGCTCCAAGGGCATCGAGCCGTTGGACCTCAAGCGGCTTGCGCCTTCCGCCGAGGTTTACGGATGCGACGTGGATGCCGACGCTTTGGAGATCGCGCGCGGAGAGTGCGCGGAAGCCGGAATCCATATTTTCGAAAGTTCCCGCGATGCCATTCTGCGCCTCGGCCCTTTCGATGCGATCGTCGCGATGAATGTTCTTGTCGATTGGCCGGCGATCCACACGCGCGACAGGATCGACCACATCTACCCGTTCAGGCGGTTCAATGATTCCGTTTCGACAATGTTCGATGCGCTGACCGTCGGCGGCTATATGGCGATTTATAACACCTGTTATCTCGTCGAGCAGACGACTGTCGCCGGCAAGCTGCATCCCGTCCATCACACGATGCCGAGACGAAACGGATGGCTCGACAAATATGACCGTTTCGGCCAGCGGATCGCGGTCGCCGTAGACGCCAAGGGCACGCCAATCGACAAGGATTGGCGGAAATACATGAACGGCAATTCCTATTACCCCAAGGTGCTGGAATGCAAATTCCTGCCCAAGGATACGCCCGCGGATTGCAAGACCATCATTTGGCAGAAACTCACCGACTGAACCAAGTGTTCAAGGTAACCGCCACGCGGCGGATCAATCGCGTACGGCGTTCATCCATTCTCGCCCGGCCAAGCCGTTTCTCACCTATGAATGGGATCGATCCACAGCACCTCCTCGGGCGCCTCCATCGGTTCGATGTCGAGATTGACGACTACCGGGTCCTGGCCTGAGCGAACCAACACACATTCCAGCGTTTCGTCGCGGCTGGCGTTGATCTCCTGGTGCGGCACATAGGGCGGCACGAAGATGAAGTCGCCGGGGCCGGCCTCCGCGACATATTCAAGGTTCTCACCCCAGCGCATACGCGCCTTGCCCTTTACGACATAGATGATGCTTTCGAGGTCGCCATGGTGATGGGCGCCGGTCTTGGCGTTGGCGTGGATGGTCACCGTGCCGGCCCAGATCTTTTCGGCACCCGCCCGTGCCTTGCTGATCGCCGTGGCGCGGTTCATGCCGGGCGTCTGCGCCGTGTTGGGGTCGAGCGAGTTGCCGGGGATGACCTTCACCCCGTGCTCGCGCCAGTCGACCGGAGCATGGCTTTGCTCGTGTTCATGCTCGTGGTCGTGATGATGGCCGTGGTGGCTGTGATCTTTGCTCACGTTCGTCTCACCTATTTCCAGTTCAGGCGGCGGCGCGCTCTGAAATCTCCCGCACGGTCGCGATGATATCGCCGGGTTCTGTGCGCACAAGCCAGTCCGGGCTGACATCGGCGAACCGCACCGTGCCCGTCCGGTCGATGACGATCGCCGCGGGCATCGGCAGTTCCCAGGTTCCGGTTCCGGTGACCTCGCCGATCGGGCTGCCGCTCTCGATCGAAGCCCGGCGCGACGGTTCGTCGAAGGAATAGAGGATGCCGAAGCGGCGCGCCAATTGATTGTCGGTGTCGGTCGCGATCAGGAAATCCAGATTGTGGCGCTCCTTGATGTGCCGCAGCCTGTCGGGAACCTGCGGGCTGACGCCGACCAACGTCGACCTGAGCCGCCGCAACTCGGGGGCGAGATACTGGTCGTAATAGGGCAGGGCGATGTTGCAGGCCGGACAGCCGGCGAAGCGGAAGAAGATCAGGACTAGCGGCCCGTTTTTGAGGATTGCCTCAAGCGACAGCGGCCCGGCATCCACTTCCGTCAGGTCGAACGACTCGATGTGGTCGCCGGCTTTGACGAAGGCCGAACGGTCGGCGGTTTCGACGAGCCGCCGCCGCTGGTCGACATTGATCTTCAACTTGTCGGCCGGCATCGTCTCCGCCCGCTTGGCCTGGAAGTCGGCGAGGATCTGGTTGAGCGATTGCGCGCTTGCCATCGGTTTCTCCATGTTGGGATTTTGCCGCCGAAACGGATTGAACGATGGCCCAGCCATCGCATCTACAAAAGGATAGGGTTGCAGGGTCGCAGCGCGAGGCAAGAAATTGCGTACGGGATTTCGCTGCGAAACGATTTGTCTAAAGAGGCAGCTCGAATGACTGCTCCCGCGTCGGGATGGTCCTGACGCCAGGCAATCAACGGCTCTGGAGATCGGAGTCCCCGCGGGGACGAACCGCGATCTCGCAGCCGATCCCGGTTGGGTCATATTGGTCCGGCAGGTCGGGACCGCCGCCAGCCCGAAATGCCTGAACGTGCCATTGCGGCAAGCTCGCGAAGGGGCTGCGTCAGCGCAAAGCGGCTTTCCACCTATTCCTTTCGGGTTAAGATCATGAAATCGCTTGGTCTTCCGGACTTGCCGCAGCGCCCGGCGCCCGGTTGTGCAAGACCTCCTCCGCTGCGCCGGCGGCCGGAAGGCGACGGCGCACCGTTTCCATGGATAGCTGCGCACCAAGCACGATTTTCTAACCGGCCGCCGACATTCGAAACGTTCACGGCTACAGATCAATAAATTCTATAAATATTATAGACATTAAAGCGCCGTGAGGTCGAAACGAGCGGCGTAAAGTGCCTTTTTGTCTCGAAAGCCGTTTAATTTCAATGAGGAAGGGATCTGCATGCTTGGTTTGAAACCGGTTGGAGCGTGCTCTCCCAGAGCCGGAGAAATGCCGATATGACGGTCACTCCGCTGCGTCCGAGAGCAACGCTTTCCGTCCGCACTGCCGGGGAAATCGCTGCCGATCTGGCCAGAACTTTCGCCGAAACCGCTGGCGAATACGACGAGAGCGCCGCCTTTCCGCACGAGAACATCTTTCGCTTGCATGAGGCAGGCCTCATCGGCCTGACGGCGCCCGCCGAGTTCGGCGGCGGCGGCGCCGGCTTGGGCGAAGCCACGGACGTCATTCGCGAAGTCGCCCGCGGCGAGCCGTCGACCGCGCTCATATTGATCATGCAATACATCAATCTCGCCACGCTGCCCAAGGGCCGCTGGCCCGAGCATCTGGTGCGAAAAGTCATCGGCGACGCGGTGGAAAACGGTGCTCTTATCAATGCTTTCCGTGTCGAGCCTGAATTGGGAACGCCGGTGCGCGGCGGCCTACCGGCCACCACGGCGCGGCGCACCGCCGACGGCTGGTCGATCAGCGGCCGGAAGATCTATTCGACCGGGGCGGAAGGCCTGAGCTGGGCTATCGTCTGGGCGCGGACCGACGAGGCGGAGCCGCGCGTCGGCGCCTTCCTGGTCCCGGCCAATGCGCCCGGTCTGCGCATCGAAAAGACCTGGAACCCGCTCGGCATGCGCGCCACCGGCAGCCACGACGTAGTTCTGGAGGATGTCCGCATTCCCTTCGACCATGCCGCCGATATTCGCCTTCCATCCGAATGGGATACGCGCGGCGAAGGGCAGGCGGCATGGTTCGGCACGCTGCCCGGCGCGCTTTACACCGGCGTAGCGGAAGCGGCGCGCGACTGGCTGGTGCGTTTCCTGAAGGAGCGCGTGCCGACCAATCTCGGCGCGCCGCTGGCCACGGTTCCCCGCATCCAGCAGGCGGTCGGCGAGATCGAGGAGCTTATCGCCGTCAACCGCCGGCTGATTGCTTCGGCGGCGCGCGACGTCGACGAAGGCCGTCCCTTCAGCCTGTCCGAAGCCGGGCTGATCAAGGTCGTCACCACCGAAAACGCCATCGCCGCGGTCGAGAAGGCGCTGAAGTTGACCGGCAATCACGGCATTTCCCGCAACAACCCGCTCGAGCGCCACCACCGCGACGTGCTGTGCGGGCGCATCCACAGCCCGCAGGAAGACACGGTTCGGCTTTCCGCCGGCAAGCTCGCCCTCGGCCTCTGACCAGCAAAGACGGAGTTCCCATGCCAGTCGAATTCATCGGTTACATCGGCAATCACAACGCGTCCGAGACGCTCCCTCGCAGCGGCCCGGTCATCGACCGCGACCATATCGCGGCGGCGGCGGCCATCCATGAGAATGGCCGTTTCGACCGCGTGCTGCTCGCGTTCCATTCGACCTCGCCGGAGAGCATCCTGGTCGCGCAGCATGTGACGCAGCGCACGAGGCACCTGAAGCTGATGATCGCCCACCGGCCGGGATTTACGGCGCCGACACTCGCCGCGCGGCAACTGGCGACACTCGATCACCTGAGCGACGGGCGCATCGCTGTCCACATCATCACCGGCGGCAACGACCAGGAACTGGCGCAGGACGGCGATCATCTCACCAAGGACGAACGCTACGCCCGCACCAGCGAATATCTCGACATCGTCCGCCAGGAATGGACAAGCGCAAAACCCTTCGATTACGAGGGCAAATATTACCGCGTCGCCGGCGCCTTCTCTGAGGTCAAGCCGCAGGGTCCAGACGGAATCCCGATCTATTTCGGCGGCTCGTCGGACGCAGCACTCGCGGTAGCCGGAAAGCATGCCGACATCTATGCGCTGTGGGGCGAGACCTATGCGCAGGTCGCCGAAACGATCCGCCGCATCCGCTCTGCATCGGCTCCCTATGGCCGCTCGCCGCGCTTCAGCCTGTCGTTGAGGCCGATCCTTGCCGATACCGAGGAGGCAGCCTGGGCCAAGGCCGGCCGCATCCTCGAACGCGCGAAGGCTCTGCGGGCCAGTGGCGAAAGGCTGATCAAGGGCAACAGCCCGACCCACCAGCCGGCCAACGAGGGTTCGCGCCGCTTGCTGGCGGCCGCCGCGCAAGGAAAACGCCTCGACAAGCGGCTTTGGACCGAGATCGCCGCGCTCACCGGAGCGTCGGGCAATTCCACCTCGCTGGTCGGCACGCCGGACCAGGTCGCCGACGCCATGCTCGACTACTATGGGCTTGGCGTCAGCACCTTCCTGATCCGCGGCTTCGATCCGCTGGAGGACGCCTTCCACTACGGCCGAGACCTCATCCCGCGTGTCCGCGCCCTCGTCGCTGAGCGGGAAGCAGCCGCCTTGCGGGTGCAGGCAGCGGAATAGGCGCATTTTGCGCGGCGCCGGGAACGGCACGCGCGGTCCGATCAATCCGACAAGTCAGACGACCAGACAAGCCAAGCGCAGGAGAAACGACGATGACCTGGAAGACTTTCGCATCGCCACGCGGCAACGCATTCATCGGCGGTCTCGACCGCCGCTCGTTCCTGAAGACGGTGGGCGCGCTCGGCCTTGCCGCGCCGCTGGGCGCGGTCTCCGCCAGCAGCCTCTTCGCGCAGGCCGCCGAACCCGCCGCAGAGCTGAAGAAGGTGAAATTCGCCACCAACGCCACCGCCATTTGCCTGGCGCCGGTGTTCGTGGCCCAGCAGCACGGCATTTTCACGAAATACGGGTTGGAGGTGGAACTGGTGAATTTCGGCGCCTCGACCGAGGCGCTGCTGGAAGCCATCGCCACCGGCAAGGCGGATGGCGGCGTCGGCATGGCCCTGCGCTGGCTGAAGGCCCTGGAGCAGGGCTTTGACGTCAAGATCACCGCCGGCACGCATGGCGGCTGCTCCCGTCTGGTCGCGCTAAAATCGGCCGGCATCGCCAATCTCACCGAGCTCAAGGGCAAGACGATCGGCATTTCCGACCTCGCCAGCCCCGGCAAGAATTTCTTCTCCATCCTGCTGCACAAGGAAGGTATCGATCCGGTCGCCGACGTCGAATGGCGGCAATATCCCGGCGAGTTGCTGCAGCTGGCGGCCGAAAAGGGCGAGATCCACGCCATCGCCGACGGCGATCCAAAAGCCTATTTCTGGCTGCAGGACCCCAAATACATCCAGATCGCCTCCAACCTCGATCACGGCTTCGAGAACCGCGTCTGCTGCATCGTCGGCCTGCGCGGCAGCCTGATCCGCGACGATCTGCCGACCGCCTCCGCGCTGACCCGCGCCCTTCTCGAAGCGCAGGATCTTACCGTCGCCAAGCCGAAACTCGCTGCCGAAGCCTTCCTGCCACAGGCGCCGAAGGACAAGACGGTCGCCGATTTTGTCGGCGTGCTGAAGGACCAGACGCACGGCCACAACCCGACCGGCGCCGACCTGCGCACGGAGATCGCGCTCTATGCGCAGGAACTGCGCGACGTTCAGGTGTTCAAGCATTCGACCGATCCGCAGCAGTTTGCCGACCGCGTCTATGCGGACGTGCTGACGGCGTAAGGAGGCTGATATGGCATCGATCGACCCGGCGCTCCCCGAGCGCGCCCATGGTTCCTTCCGGACATCCGCATGGAACTGGACCGCTGTCTGGCCACTCGGCCTCCTGGCTGCCGCCGGGTGGATCGGCGTCGCCGCGCTGATCGAGCTGTGGCCGGAAACCATCCCCCAGCCCTATGGCCGCGAACTGGCCGGCATAGCGCTGGCGATCGCCGCCGTGCTGGTCGTGGTGGTGGCCACGGGGCGGCTGTTTGGCGCCGCCGCCGACACGGTCCGCTATTACGGTCCGTGGTTCATCGCGGCGGCAGCACTTCTCGCCGTCTGGGAGGTCGTGACGGCCAAGACCGGCTGGCTGCCGGTGCCGTTCTTCTCCTCGCCGCAGAGCATCCTGGAGGTGTTTCTGGACGATTGGGACCGGCTGGGCATCAGCATCGGGTATTCCGTGCTGCTGCTCGCCAAGGGTTATCTCATCGGTGCGCTGGCGGGGGTCCTGACCGGCGTCACCATCGGCTGGTCGCAGGCGGCGAGCTACTGGGTGCATCCGGTCCTGCGCCTGATCGGTCCGCTGCCGGCGACGGCCTGGCTACCGCTCGCCTTCTTCATCTTCCCGACCAGCGGTTCGGCGAGCGTCTTCCTGATCGCGCTCGCCACAGCCTTCCCGGTAACGATCCTGACCTGGTCCGGCATCGCCAGCGTCAACCGCGACTATTACGACATCGCCAGGACGCTCGGCGCGAAACCCGCCTTCCTCATCCTGAAGGTGGCGATACCGGCGGCGCTGCCGCATGTTTTCGTCGGCCTGTTCATGGGCCTGGGCACCTCGTTTGCCGTGCTGGTTGTGGCCGAGATGCTGGGCGTCAAGGCGGGTCTCGGCTGGTACCTGCAATGGGCGCAGGGCTGGGCCGCCTACAACAACATGTATGCCGCGCTGCTGGTCATGGCGCTGATGTGCTCAAGTCTGATCACCATCCTGTTCCGCCTCCGCGACTGGACGCTCTCCTGGCAGAAAGGCCTCGTCAGATGGTAGCGCTCGCCTTGCAACCGGTCCCTGACGCGACCGTCGCCGGCCAGCAGATCGACCTGGAAAACGTCTCGCACCAGTTTGAGCTGAAGGGCGCGCCTCTGCCCGTGCTCGACAATGTCAGCTTCTCGGTGGAGCCGGGTTCCTTCGTGGCCCTGCTCGGACCCTCGGGTTGCGGCAAGTCGACCTTGCTGAGGCTGCTCGCCGGCCTCGACCACCCGACCGCCGGCGCGGTCAAGGTCGATGGAGAACCGGTCGGCGATCCCGATCCGTCGCGCATCCTCGTCTTCCAGGATCCGACGCTGTTCCCGTGGCGCACCGTCTGGGACAATGTGGCGCTCGGCCTGGAGGCGCAGGGCATTTTGAGAAACGCCCGCCACCGCGTTGACAATGCGGTGCGGCTGGTCGGTCTTTCCGGCTTCGAAAAGGCCTATCCGCACCAGCTCTCCGGCGGCATGGCGCAGCGCGTGGCCCTTGCCCGCGCCCTTGTCAACGAGCCGAGGCTGCTGCTGCTCGACGAGCCGCTTGGAAAGCTGGATTCGCTGACCCGTCTCACCATGCAGGGCGAGATCGTGAAACTGTGGCAGGAGGCGGGGCTCACCGCGCTTCTGGTCACCCACGATGTCGAGGAGGCGCTGTTCCTCACCCAGCGCGTGCTGGTGTTCGGACCGCGCCCGGCGCGCATCGTCGCCGATATCGCCGTGGACCTGCCCTATCCCCGCCATCGCGGCGACCCGAGGCTCGCCGAACTGCGCCGCGAGGCGCTCGGCCATCTCGGCCTGGCCGCCACCTGGTAGTTCTCCCACCAAAGGAATTGTCGATGACCAAACCCTATACGAAACTCTGGCGGATATTGCTCGCCGCGGCCGCCGCCGGCCTCACGCAGCCGGCGGCGGCGCACATCACCTTCGAGGCCAAGGAGGTCAAGGCCGGCGCCACGGCGAAATTCGTGCTGCGTGTGCCGCATGGCTGCGCCGGCTCGCCGACGACGGCGGTCCGCATCTCGATTCCCGAGCAGCTCAGCGACGCAAAACCGCAGCCAAAACCCGGCTGGACGCTCGACATTCTTCGCGCCGACGCCGAGACGACCGGATCGACAGAAGCCGGGCACGACGCCCATGCGGGTGCCCATGGCGCGGCGATCAACGAGATTTCCTGGTCGGGCGGCAGGCTGGAAGACGCTTATTATGACGAGTTCGTCTTCCGCGCCAAGGTCGACGCCTCGGCGAAAGGCAGCGACCTGTTCATTCCGATCGTCCAGCAATGCGAGACCGGTGTGGAACGTTGGATAGAAGTGCCGGTATCCGGCGGATCGTCCGACGATCTGAAGTTCCCGGCGCCTTCGGTAAAGGTCGTTCCCTGAAGTGGATTTGCCCCTAGGGCTCCGCATGCACCGTAATTTCTTGAAAAGCCTGGCGGCGGCGATCCTCTTCGCCGCCGCTCTGTTTGTCGGGGCGGCGGGGCAGGCGCTTGCCCATGCGCAACTGATCAGCGCCGATCCCGCCGACGGGACCGTGCTTGAGACGGCGCCCGAGCGGTTGATATTGACGTTCTCGGAGCCCGCCCGTCCGCTCGTGGCGCGGCTGATTCATCCCGGCGGACGGACCGATGTCCTGAAGGACATCGGCCAGAAGGGCTCCGTCATCACGCTGACCCTGCCGGGCGGCCTGGAAAGCGGTACGTATTTCCTATCGTGGCGCATCGCTTCGTCCGATGGCCATCCGATCGGTGGCGGCTTGCTGTTCTCGGTCGGCGCACCGAGCGCGGTCGCGCCGGCGGCGGTCGTGCAACCCGACCCGGCGGTGCGGATCGGGTTGTGGGTGGCGCGCTTCGCATTGCTCGCCGGCCTGATCTTCGGCGTCGGCGGCACAGCATTTTTCGCGCTGATCGGCCGCTCCGATCCGGCGCCGGGTGCGCGCGCAGTGAGAGGTGCGCTGCTGGCCGGCCTGCTGGCCGCGCCGGTATTCGTCGGCTTCCAAGGCCTCGACGCGCTGGGTGCGCCGTTTTTCGAACTGGTGACCGCCGAAGTCTGGAAGACCGGCCTCTTTGGGACCAGTTATGGACGCTCGACGCTACTGGCGGCCATGGCGATCTGCATTGCTTGTGCCGCCGGTCAGGCGGGCTACCGCTCCCGCCTCGGAATCCCGCTTGCCGTCGCGGCAACGCTCCTGGTCGGTGTGGCGGTCGCCAGCGCGGGACATGCCTCGACCGCGCCGCCGCGATATCTCACGGCGTCCGCCGTGTTCCTCCATGCGATCACCGCCGTACTGTGGATCGGCGCTCTGGTTCCCTTAGGGGCCATACTTGTCCGCGGCCGCCCAGATTTGCCGATCGTGCTGAGACGGTTCTCCCGCGTCATTCCGGCGGTCGTGGCGGTGCTCGCGCTGTCCGGCCTGTTGCTGGCGGCCGTGCAGGTGCAGACCATTCCCGCGCTCTGGAATACCGACTATGGCCGCGTGCTGGTGGCCAAGCTCGCCTTGATCGCGGCGCTCTTGCTGCTCGCCGCGCTCAACCGTTTTTTCCTGACCGCTCCCGCAGCCGTTGGCGACGCCCGCGCGACACGGCGGCTGGCACGTAGCGTCGGTGCCGAGATCGTCGTTGCGACTGCTGTCATCGCGGTGCTCGGCCTGTGGCGTTTTACGCCGCCTCCGCGCGCCATCGCGACAAACCCAGCTTTGTTCGAGGTCCAGCAAGTCCGCGCCGAGAAAGATGGCGTCAGCGCCGTCCTGTCGATCCATCCACCAATTGCCGGTCCGGTCAGGGTCGAGATAGCAGACCTGTTCCTCGACGGAGAACCGTTCGCGCCGGTCAGCGTCATCATTGATCTCGACAAGCCGTCCTACGGCATCGGCCCGTTCACCCGCGAAGCCTCGAAGGCAAGCGACGGGACCTATCGTGCCGACGGTTTCATCCTGCCCCTGGACGGGTTCTGGATCGTTCGTGTCACCGTGCTCGTGTCGGATTTTCGGTCGGTCACGCTGATGGATGTCTTCGATGTCCGGAAGGCGCTGTGACCGGTTGGCCGCCGTTTTTTGGCTGCATTCAGGGAGGCATTTCCAATACCAAGTATCTCAAAGCCTTTGCTGCGCGCGCTGACCGATTATGCTTGTGCCCGGAACCGGCGCGAGCGTTCTGCTCGTTCGCCCCGTCATCCCAACCGGTGTTACGACTTTCGGCGCCATCTGGGACAGGATTGCCCCGCCGCCGGCCGGAGAGACACGCGGCGCCCCAGTCCTCATCATAGGCGTCTCGCCGCACGTCTGCCGATTCCGATCTCACATGCCCCAGCGCAGCGCCGCCGTGTGGACCGGCGCGTCCCACAGGCGGGCCGCCTCGTCGTCCAGCATCGACATTGTGATCGAGCAGCCGGCCATGTCGAGCGAGGTCACGTAGGAGCCGACAAGCGAGCGGGCGATCGTGATGCCGCGCTTTTCGAACTGCCGGCGCGCGCTGTTGTACATCAGATAGAGTTCCATCGACGGCGTGCCGCCGAAACCGTTGACGAAAAGCAGCGCGTTGCCCTTGGCGGCTGCGCCGAGATCGTCGGCAATGGCCGCGCAGATTTCTTCGGCGATGGCGTCGGCGGATGCGAGTTTCGCGCGGCGGCGGCCGGGTTCGCCGTGGATGCCCACACCAAACTCCATCTCGTCGTCGCCGATCTCGAAATTCGGCTTGCCGGCGGCGGGCACGGTGCAGGAAGTCAGCGCCACGCCCATCGAGCGCGTCTGCCGGTTGACCCGGTCGCCAAGCTCCTTGAGGTCCTTCAGCGCACGGCCTTCTTCGGCCGCCGCGCCGACGATTTTTTCGACGACAAGCGTGCCAGCGACGCCGCGCCGTCCGGTCGTATAGAGTGAATCCTCTACGGCAACATCGTCATTGGTGATGACCTGCATGACGCCTTCCGACATTTCCGCTGCCATGTCGAAATTCATGACGTCGCCTTCGTAGTTCTTGACGATGAACAGACAGCCTGCGCCGGTGTTTACTTCCGCCGCCGCCTCCATCATCTGGTCGGGTGTCGGCGAGGTGAAAACCTGGCCGGGGCAGGCGGCGTCGAGCATGCCGAACCCGACCAGCCCGCCATGCAGCGGTTCGTGGCCCGATCCGCCGCCCGAGATCAGCGCCACTTTTCCGGGCTTGAGCGCCTTGCGCCGGACGAACTTATGGCCACCGCCGAGCGCCAGGATGTCGGAATGTGCTGCTGCAAAACCGTCGAGGCTTTCGCTGAGCACGGTGTCGACCGAATTTATGAGCTTCTTCATTGTCCTCCTCCCATTTCTTCCGAGCTAGCCGCCCTTGCCGGCGATGCTGGTGATCCTCTGGATAAATTCGTTGACGGCGCGGTCGAGCGCCGCATTCTGCTTGTCGTCGCCGAGGTCGGGCACCACCAGCGATATGTGCCGGGTGCGCCTGAGTCCGGCCTCCTGGGCGGCCTTGCCCGGATGCGCGGCGCGGTAGTCGGCGAGAAAGGCGTCGCGCTCCTGCGCGCTGAAATGGCAGACGGAAAAGATTGTCTGCAGGTGTTTTGACGGGATCGGCGTCGAATAGGTCGGGCTGGTGATCTGGGTGACGAAGCTACGGTGTTTTCCGAGTGCGTCGGCCAAACGCTGGCGCGTGCCGGAGGGGCGCTGGTCGATCACCATGGACAGGATCGTCTTATAGGCGCGGATCGCCGCTTCGGCGTCCTTTGGCTCGGGCTGCGGCCGTTTCGCCATCGTCAGAGCGTGACGCCGGCAATCGCGGCCTTGGCGAGCGCCAGTTGCGCCGGCACGACGGAGAGGTCGCGCAGGCCGGCTTCCAGCAACGCCGGGATAGCTGCCGGATCGCCGCCGGCGTCGCCGCACAGGCTGACCGGAATGTCGTTCGCGCTCCCAAAGGCCGCGACCGAGGCGATCAGGCGCAGCACGGCCGGATTGTGCACGGAGTTGAGCGCCGCCACCGCCGTGTTGTCACGTGCCGCTGCCATGACGTACTGGGTGAGGTCGTTGGAGCCGATGGAGAAGAAGGCGACATCGGCGAAAAGCTCGGGGGCGATCGCCACGGACGGAACTTCGACCATGATGCCGAGCGGCGGCAAAACATGCTCGATGCCGGCCTTGGCCAGACTCTCCGCCTCCTCGGCGAAAAGCGCGGCAGCGAGGGTAAATTCCTCCGGAACGGCGATCATCGGAAACATGATTTTCAGATTGCCGTGGACGGCGGCGCGCAGCAGCGCGCGGATCTGCACACGAAAGATCTCCGGCCGCGCCAGCGACAGGCGGATGCCGCGCAGACCGAGGAACGGATTGCCTTCGTCCACCGTATAGTTCGGCACCGGCTTGTCGCCGCCCGCGTCGACGGTGCGGATGGTGACCGGCTTGCCGGCCGCCCATTCCAGCACTTTGCGATAAGCGCGGTACTGCGTCTCCTCATCCGGCAGGCCTTCCGGCTTTCCGAAGAGGAATTCAGTGCGCATTAGCCCGACGCCATCGCAGGTTGCGACATCGATGCGCTCGACATCGGACGGATCGGCGACATTGATGAGCACGCGCACCGGCGTGCCGTTGGCGGTTGCCGCCGGCTTCGCAGAACTTTCCTCCGCCGCGCGTCGACGCGCGACAAAAGCCTCAGCCGCCCTATGGAAAAGGGCCTCGGCCTCGTCGCTGGGTCCGAGCAGCACGTGGCCGTGCTCCGCGTCGAGAAAGGCGGGAAGCTTGAAATCGCTCGGCACCGGTCCGAGGCCGACCACCATCGGCACGCCGCGCGCCCTTGCCAGCATGGCGACGTGGCTCGCCGAACTGCCCTTTGCCAGCGCGATGCCGCCGCCCTGCGACCAGTCGACGGCAAGAAAACGCGTCGGCCCGATATCGTCGCCGACAAGTATGACGCCGGCTGGCAGCGACAGGTCGCTGGCGGGAACAAGGACGTCGAGGACCTGCTGGCGAATGTCCTTCAGGTCGGCGGAGCGGGCGCGAAAATAATCGTCGTCGGAGGCTTCGTAACCTGCGATCTCGGCGTCGAGCGCAGCGCGCCAGGCCTGGTCGGCCGGACCGCCGTCCTCGATCGCCGCGAAGGCGGGCGCAGCCAGAGATTCGTCGGCGAGCATGGCAAGCTGGAACTCCAGCATGTCGGCGGCCTCGCCGAGGGTCTGCGTGGCGAGTGCGGCAAGCTGTTCGGACGCGCCTTCGATGGCAAGCGCAAGCGCGCGGGCTTCAGCCTCTGGCGAACCTTTGGCGACATAGGCGTTCGTTGCGGCGTCGAGCCTGAACAACAGCCCTTTCGCGTAACCGTGCGAAGCGGGGATTCCCGTCAGTCTAAGCGGTCCGGGCATGGGCTTCGGCCTCGTCGAAATCGCGCCCGACCAGCGCGACCAGAGCGTCCACGGCGAGTTCCGCCTCCTCCCCGCTGGCGCGCAAATGGAGCACCGTGCCCTTAGGCGCCTTGGCCGCCATGACCTTGACGATGCTCTTGGCGTCGAACCACGGACCCTCCGGCGCCAGCGCCATCTCGATCGAGGCCGGAAACGATTTTGCCAGTTTCGTGAACTTCACGGAGGGGCGGGCATGCAGGCCGACCTCATGCGTGATCTCAACCGCTTTTTGTGCAAGCGCCGTCATCAAGAATTCCGATCCATTCAAGCCGGCGCCAATTCGTGCGCCGTCGCCACGACTTCTTTGAGCGACGCTCCTCCCGAAGCCTCCGTCGCAGCCATCACCGCGCCCTCTACGATCGGCGCGTTGCAGACAACGATCCTGCCCGCCCTGGGTTCGCCAATCATTTCGATTGCCATCTCGCTGTTGGTCTCGGCGCCGCCGAGATCGACCAGGATGGCGACACCGGCCTCCGACCATGCGCTGTCGATCGCCTGCATGATCGCTTCCACGCTTGTGCCAAGCCCGCCCTCCGGGTTGCCGCCGCACCAGGCGAGCGGCACCTCGTCGCCGACCATCTGCCGCACCATGTCGGCGGTGCCTTCGGCAACCTTGGCCGAATGCGAGACGATGACGATACCGACATTTTTCATGCGTCCCGCTCCAGGGTTTCGGTGACGATGCGCACGATCAGCGCGGAGGAGCGCGCGCCGGGATCGACGTGGCCGATCGAGCGGTCGCCGAGGAAGGAGGCGCGGCCGCGAATTGCCTTCATCGGCTTGGTGGTCTCAGCGGCTGCGTCCCCCGCGTCGGCGATTTCGGCGCCTGTCTTGCCTGCGGCAAGTGCCGCCTGCACAGGATAGAGCACGTCGAGCATCGTCTTTTGGCCCGCCTGCGATTTTCCGCGCGCAGCCACCGCATCGACCGCCTTGCCGAAGGCGGCAGCCAGTTCGGCCCGGCCGGGTTCCGCCGGCAGTTCCTTGCCGAGGGCGAGGAACAGCGTGCCGAACAGCGGGCCGGACGCACCGCCAACGGTCATGACCAGCTTCGTGCCGATCGCCTTCAGCGCGTCGGGCAGGGGCTTTTCGGCAAGAGTGGCGGTCTCGGCGCGAACCGCCTCGAAGCCGCGCTTCATGTTGAGCCCGTGGTCGCCGTCGCCGATCGCCTGGTCGAGCGCCGTCAGTTCGTCGGCATGCGCCGACACCGTGTCCGCTACGGCGGCGATCAGGGCTGGCAGGTCGATCCTGTGCATCGTCGTATCCAAACTCATCCCGCGATCCTGTTGCCCGCGCCGTCGAAATAGAGCGGCGCGCGGAACCGCACGGTCACGCGGTCGCCCTTCTGGAAGGATGTGTCGGGGTCCGTCAAGGTCACCAGCCTGCGGCCGCCGACGGTCAGGTGCAGGTGATTCTGGTCTCCGAGATGCTCGATCCAGTCGATGGTGCCGTCCGCATGGCCGTTCGCCGCCTTCTCGATCTTCAGGTGCTCGGTGCGCGCGCCGACCGTCTTGGTCCCCGCCGGCGCCGCATCCGGCAGCAGGCCGGCCGGCAGCAGGTTGATCGCCGGCTGCCCGAGCCGCGCCGCGACGTGCAGGTTGGCGGGCTGCGTATAGATTTCACGCGGCGTGCCGATCTGCACCAGCCTGCCTTCGGCCAGAATGCCGATGCGGTCGGCCATGGTCATCGCCTCGATCTGGTCGTGGGTGACGTAGAGCAGGGTGGAGCCGAGCTCCGTCTGGATGCGCTTCAACTCCAGCCGGAGTTCTCCCCGCAGCTTCGCATCGAGCGAGGATAGCGGCTCATCCATCAAATAGATCGCCGGCCGCCGCACCAGCGCCCGGCCGATGGCGACGCGTTGCATCTCGCCGCCGGAAAGCCGCGTCGACTTGTTCTCCAGCTTGTGGTCGATCCGCACGAGCTTGGCGATCTCGGCGACGCGCGCCTTGATCTCCTCCTCGGACCGCTTCCGCGTCGGCGAGCGCAGCGGGAAGGCCAGGTTTTCGTATACGGTGAGATGCGGATAGAGCGAATATTGCTGAAAGACGAAGGCCACGTCGCGACCCGCCGGTTCCAGCTTGGTGACGTCGCGACCGGCGATCACGATGGAGCCCTGCTCGGGCCGCTCCAGCCCGGCGATCAGCCGCAGCGTCGTCGTCTTGCCAGCGCCGGTCGGGCCGAGCAGCACGACAAACTCACCATTCGCGATATGGAGGTTCAGCTCCGAAACGGCCTCGGTCTCGCCGAAGCGTTTCGAGACGCCGCGCAGCGATACATCAGCCATGCGCCGTCCCCTCATGCAGGCCGGTGCGGACGGCGCGACCGGATTGACGCTCGAACAGCGACACGCGCGCTGCGTTGAAGGCCAGCCCCACAGGCTCCCCGGTCCGCAACTGGATTTCCGCCGGCACCCGCGCCTTGACCATTCCGCCGGCCGTCTCGACCGCCACGATCTGGGTCGTGCCGAGATATTCCGTGCCGTAGATCGCGCCGCGCAGTTTCGAGCCTTCGTCGAAACGAATATGTTCCGGGCGCACCCCAAGCGCGAATTCTGCGGGCAGGAAATCCTCGTGGATTTCGGGCACACTGACGGTCGCACCCTGCACGACGATCTCCTTCGCGCCGCGCCGCAGCCCGCCGTCGAACTTCAGGAAATTCATCGGCGGCGAGCCGATAAAGTCGGCCACGAACATCGAGGCGGGCCGGTCGTAGATCTCCTTCGGCGTGCCGAACTGCTCGATGACCCCGTGGTTCATCACGGCGATCTTGTCGGCCATCGACATGGCCTCCAACTGGTCATGGGTGACATAGACGGTGGTCGCGTGGATGCGGTTGTGCAATTCGCGCAGTTCGTGGACCATCACGTCGCGGAATTCCGTGTCGAGCGTACCCAGCGGCTCGTCCATCAAAAAACATTTTGGGCGGCGCACGATGGCGCGGCCGAGCGCCACGCGCTGGCGGTCACCGCCTGCAAGCCCCGATACCGGCCGGTCGAGCAGATGGTCGATGCGCAGCAGTTTGGCCGTCTCCTCAACGCGCTGGCGGATTTCGGCCCGTGCCATGCCCTGGGCAAGCAGCGGAAAACCGATGTTCTTGCGCACGTTCATGTGCGGATAGAGCGCAAAGAGCTGGAACACGAAGGCGATGTCGCGCTCGCGGGCGCGCAGCATGGTGACGTCCTCGCCGCCGAGCAGGATCTTTCCGCCCGTCGGCAGTTCGAGACCAGCGATCATGCGCAGCGTGGTGGTCTTGCCACAGCCCGACGGCCCGAGCATGACAAAGAACTCGCCGTCCTCGACGACGAAGTTGGAATTCTGGACCGCGATGAACGATCCGAATTCCTTGCGAAGGTTCTGCACGCGGATTTCGGCCATCGTCTTATTCCGGGAATTTCGAGACGACGATGAACATGACGGTGCCGGCGAGCATCGTGACGAACGACCAGGTGTAGAGCTGGATCGCAAAAGACTGGAACAGCATCAGGAAGCCCAGCCCGATCACCACCGTGGCGATGTTTTCGAGCAGGCCGCGCCGGAGGGCACGGGGCCAGGAGGAGCGTTTTCTCGTTGAACTGGAGTTGCTCATTACAGCCGCTCCGCCAAGCTGGAATACCCCTCATCCGACCGAGCTTCGCTCGGCCACCTTCTCCCACAAGGGGAGAAGGAAAGGCGCGCTCTTCCTTCTCCCCTTGTGGGAGAAGGTGTCGAGCCCGAAGGGTGAGACGGATGAGGGGTGTTGGACGGAGTGCTAAGGCTGCTCATTTCCGTACCGCCCCGAACGTAATCCCGCGCAGGAGTTGTTTCCTCAACAGGATGGTGAACACCAGGATCGGCACGAGGAAGATCGTCGTGCCCGCCGCGACGGCCGGCCAGTCCTGGCCGCCCTCGCCGATGATGGTCGGGATGAAGGGCGGGGCGGTCTGCGCGGTGCCGGAGGTCAGCAGTGCCGCGAATGCATATTCGTTCCAGGCAAAGATCAGGCAGAAGATGGCGGTTGCGGCGATGCCGGTCGTGGCCTGCGGCAGCACGACCCGCCAGAAAGCCTGCAGCCGCGTGTAGCCGTCGATCATCGCCGCTTCCTCGTATTCGCGCGGGATCTCGTCGATGAAACCCTTGAGCAGCCATACCGCGAGCGACACGTTGACGGCGGTGTAGAGCAGGATCATGCCCAGCGCCGTGTCGGAGAGACCAAGCTCGCGATACATGAGATAGATCGGGATCGCGACCGCGATCGGCGGCATGAAGCGGGTCGAGAGGATGAAGAACAGCAGGTCGTCGGCCAGCGGTACCTTGAAGCGCGAAAAACCGTAGGCGGCCAGCGTGCCGAGGAACACGGCGAGGAAGGTCGAGCCGAAGGCGATGATGATCGAGTTGAGGAAGCGCGGCAGGAAGTTCGACGGGCCGGCAATCACCATGTTGCGCTTGCGCGTGGTCTCGTCGCAGAAGCTCGTCGCCGGCGGCAGCGAGTTGATGTATTCCGGCGTCTGCCGCGTGCGCGTCGTGAACAGGTTGCAATAACCCTCGATCGACGGCGTAAAGACGACCTTCGGCGGATAGGCGATCGAATCCGGCGGCGTCTTGAAGCTGGTGGCAAAAATCCAGAACAGCGGGATCATCGACACCACCGCATAGACGATCACCAGCGTGGCTGCGACGCGCTTGGAGGTCGTGCTCGGCTCGACGACGGAATGGGCGGCGGCACTCATCGGCTCTTCACCCGGTTCAGGACTTTGACGTAGATGTTGGCCAGCCCGAAGACGGCGACGAACAGGATGATGGCGAAGGCGGAGGAGAAGCCGGTGCGCCATTTCTCGAAGGCTTCGCGCTTCAGCGTGATCGAGGCGACCTCGGTGGTCGATCCGGGCCCGCCTCCGGTCAGGAGGTTCACCATGTCGAACATCTTGAAATTCTCGATGCCGCGGAACAGCACCGCGAGCATGATGAAGGGCAGCGCCATCGGCAGGGTGACCGACCAGAACTGCCGCCAGTTGGACGCGCGGTCTACCTCGGCCGCCTCATAGATGTAGTCCGGAATGGAGCGCAGCCCCGCCAGGCAGATCAGCATGACGTAGGGCGTCCACATCCAGGTATCGACGATGATGATCGCCCACGGCGCGAGCTTCACATTGGACAGCATCAATATGTCGGTCGTCGGGATGCCGGTGAAAAACGACACGATGTAGGTGAATAGCCCGATCTGCGGCTCGTAGAGGAAGCGCCAGAAATTGCCGACCACGGCCGGCGAGAGCATCATCGGCACCAGGATGATGGTGGTCCAGAAGGCGTGGCCACGGAACTTCCGGTCGATCAGATAGGCCAGAGTGAAGCCGATCAGCGTCTGCAGCAGGATCGTCCAGAACACGAAATGCGCCGTCGTCTGCATCGCGATCCAGGTGTCGTTGTCGGTCAGGATTCGCTCATAGTTCTGCAGGCCGATGTTCTTGACCGCCTCGTTCGGGCGGTTGGCGCGGTAATTGGTGAAGGAAAGCTGGATCGCCCAGATCAGCGGGAAGATGTTTATGGCGAGCAGCAGCAGGATGGTCGGCGCGATGAACAGCCAGGCGACCATCCGGTCGGAAAGCCCGCGCACCGTCTTGGCCAGCGGCTCCGGCGTTGCCCGGGCGGCGGCCTCCATGGTCCGATCCAGTAGGGAAGGGTGGGTGTCGGTCACGACGGGCTTTCTGCCGGGCAGGTCTTGCATGATGAGCGGTCTCCGTCCCGCGCCAGGCTAACACGGCGCGGGGCGGAGTTGGGAGGACGTGGTTACATCTTGCCGTCGTCTTCGAACACTTCGGTCCAGTCCTTGACCAGGCCGTCGAGCGCTTCCTTTGCCGTGCCCTGGCCGGCGACGACATAATCGTGGAAGCGCTTCTGCGAGGCCTGCAGCAGCGAGGCGTAGCTCGGCTCGGCCCAGAAGTCCTTCACGATGGCCATCGAGTCGAGGAAGGTCTTGGCGTAGGGCTGGCTGGCCTCGAAGCCAGGGTCTTCGACGACCGACTTCAGGCACGAGAAGCCGCCGAGCGACCACCACTTCTTCTGCACGTCGGTCGTGGCGAACCACTTGATGTACTGCAGCGCGGCGTCCTGCTTGTCCGAATAAGCCACGACCGAGATGCCCTGGCCGCCGAGCTGGGCAAATTTCTCACCGTCGGGACCCGCCGGGTTGGCGAAGAAGCCGACCTTCTCGCCGCCCACCATCTCGTCCTTCTGCAGTCCCGGCCAGGTGAAGGCGAAGTTCATGTGCAACGCCACCTGGCCGGATTTGAAGGCGTCGATGCCTTCGCCCATGTAGCTGTTCGACGCGCCGGGCGGCGTGCAGCAGTCGTAGAGCGCCTTGTAGAATTCGAGGCCCTTCACCGACTTCTCGGAATTGACAAAACCTTCCATGTCGTAGGGCTTGTCGGGGTTTTCGTACTTGAAGCCGAAGGAATAGAGCACGTCCATGACGCCCATGGTGACGCCTTCGGAGCCGCGCTCGGTATAGATCGAGGCGCCGTAGACCTTCTTGCCGTCCACCTCGCGACCCTGGAAGAATTCCGCAATGTCCCTCAACTCGGCAAAGGTCGCGGGCACGGCCAGATCACGACCGTATTTTTCCTTGAATGCGGCCTGAAGTTCCGGCTTGGCGAACCAATCCTTGCGATAGGTCCAGCCGACCACATCGCCAAAGGCCGGCAGCGACCAGTAATTCGGCGTGTTCTTCGGCCACTCCGAATAACCGACCACGGTAGCGTCGACGAAGTCGCTCATCTTGATTCCTTCCTTGTCGAAGAAATCGTTGAGCTTGACGTAGTGGCCGTTCTCGGCCGAGCCGCCGATCCACTGGCTGTCGCCGATGATCAGGTCGCACAGCTTGCCCTTGGAGTTGAGCTCGTTGAGGAAGCGGTCGGCGTAGTTCGTCCAAGGCACGAACTCGAATTTCATGCCAATGCCGGTCTGCGCGGTAAAGTCCTTGGACAGCTCGACCAGAGCATTGGCCGGGTCCCAGGCGGCCCAGCAAAGCGTCAGATCCTCGGCCTGCGAAACGCCCGTCATGGCCGTCGAGGCGGCAAGCCCCGCGACCAGGCCGAGCGACACTTTCAATGTCGATTTCATCCCTACCTCCCATGTGCGAAACCGTCCGAATGACGGCTTCAAGAACCAGTCCGCCCCTCCCGAAGGCGCCCACACGCATCACGGCGTGTTGAGTAATTTTGTTTAGTTGAAACAGAATTTACTAAACACGCAAGGGGGAAAATGTGCTGCGCTGCACAATGCTTTCCGCAAGGTCATTTTCGGGCGAGGGCGGTGCGAGAAGCGCGTCGCGCTCTTGACGGTCCTTCGGCGCGGCCTCAAGATTTGCCGCAAAAATGAAATCAGAGCCACGCATCGGATGAAACGAAGCTCTGGGAGGAAATGATGTCGAGCTCGATCAGGCTCTTCAGGGGCACGTTCGGCCATGTCTCCATGCTGAACGTCAGCAGCAATTTCGTCACCCACGCCCATGCCGAGGCCCACCTCATCATCTGGCTGGACGGTGTCGCCGGGGAAATGACGATCGGCGGCGAGGTCGTGCGGCTCGGCGCCGGCATGGCCGCCTGCATCAACTCGTTCCAGCCGCACAGCCACGCGCTGTCGGACGGCAGCGCGCCCGGTCGGTTCCTCGCCTTCTATATCGATCCCGACTGGGCGCGCCGCCGCCTCGGCCTGGCGCCGAAGGTGCCGCTGTTCGCCATGCCGGCGCTGCCGCTGGACGGCTGGCTCTACCGCGCGGCGGTTAGCCTCTACGACGAACTCAACGACGGCGCCGGAGATGAGCTGGCGAGCTACGAGACCGAGCGGCTGGTGGACAGCCTGATCGACGCGGCCGACATGGCGAGGCCGCGCAAGGCGCCCGCGGGCGCCGGCGCTTTGCAAGACCACCGCGTGCGCAAGGCCATCGAGCTGATGAAATCGAATGTCTGCGAGCGCATCTGCTTCGATGACGTGGCGAGGAGCGTCGGCCTGTCGCGGCCGCATTTCTTCGCGCTGTTCAAGGAACAGACCAACCTGACGCCCAACGTCTACTGGAACACGCTGCGCATGGAGGAGGCGCTGAAGCAGCTCCAGTCGCAGGATTCGCTGACCTCCGTCGCCTGCAACCTCGGCTTCACCTCGCAAGGCAATTTCACCCGCTTCTTCCGCGACCATGCCGGCGTGCCGCCGACGATCTATCGGGAAGCGGCGCGGGCGACGGCGTAGGCTGGCCGCCGCTATTATAATTTTGTGCCAATTGCACGCGGCGTTGAGTTCTATCGGCTAAAAATGACAATGGACAAAAGACGCGAACAAGTCAGAGCGCAAGAAGATCTGGTAAATCTTTATTTGCGGCTGAACGGTTACTTTGTCACAAAATTCATCGTGCATTCGTCAGTCTCGGGAAAAAACAAAACCGAGATGGATGCAATTGCGATTAGGCTTCCTCATAGTGCGGAGCCGGAGCGTGTCGTCGGCCCTGACCCCAACCTTAAAACATCAAAAGAGTGGACCGATATTCTTATATGTGAAGTCAAAAGCAGTGGGCAGCAGATACGCTTTAACAAAGCGCTGACCTCGGATGCCGCCGCTCTTGCTACTGTTCTTAGGTGGTGCGGTGCCTTCGATGAGCAGGAAGTCGTTCAAATCGCTGGTAAGCTGGCGGGTCTTCTCTCGGGAACGGCCAACTCAAACGACCATCCTGTTGTAGAAGGTTCACAGAGGACGCGGGTTCGAGCGCTGTTGTTCAGTCCCGAAAAAGAATCAAGGCGGCCGAACCAACCGTGGTTTATAAATGGGACACAACTTATGGAGTACGTGGCGTCATGTCTTGCTCCTGCGGCGTTGCGTCTTACGTGCTCGACGACGTACGATTTTCAAGCTTGGGGTGAGCAAGAGCGTATTGTTCGTTACTTCAAGGGGCTAAACGGAAACCCACCCGGTGATATCAGAGCTTTGTATCGCTACCTAAAATTGGAGTAATTTTTCGAAAGCGTCGGCAGGCGGTAAGGGTCGCACATCGAACGGTGGACGGCGCGACTTTTTCAGACGCATCGATAAGCGCCCAAGACTGATTGATAAGCGCCCCCACGGTGGCCGGCATAGATTTCTCCCAACGTGCAATCTGGGAGGAGCGCCGCATGGCGAAGGTTCATGTTTCCAGCGTCATCGACGCGCCGGTGGAAAGGGTCTGGGCGCGCATCCGCGACTTCAACGGCCTGCCAACTTGGCATCCACGCATGGTCGAAAGCCAAATCGAGGACGGCAAGTCGGCGACCGACATCGGCGCCGTGCGCGCCTTCAAGGTAGCTTCGGGCGCGACCATTCGTGAACGGCTCGTCGCCTTCTCGGATGGCGAGTACCTGACCACCTATTCGATCATCGGACACCCGGCGCCGATCTCGAACCACACGTCGACGCTGAAATTGGAGCGCGTCACCGATGGCGACCGCACCTATGCGGTGTGGACGGCGGAGTTCGATGCGCCGGTCGACAAGGCCGACGAGATTGCCAAGGGCATGGGCGAAAACGTCTTCCAGGGTGGCTTCAACGCGCTGAAGAACCATTTCGCCGCGCAAAGCTGAAGTCTTCGCGGTCGGCCCGGGGAGAAAACGATGCCACTTGGACTTAAAACATTCGCCAGTGTGAACGACGCAGGCGCGGCTTTGAAAGCCGGCGGCGCGCGTTATATCGGCGGCGGCACGCTGGTGGTCCGCGCCGCCAACGAAGGCGACGTCTCGCTGTCCACCTTCGTGCGTTCGACCGATCCCGCATTGTCGGCGATCTCCGTGGAAGGCGACCGCGCCACCATCGGTGCGTCGGTGACCATGGCGGCCATCGCGCGTCATCCGGCTCTGGCGTCGATTTCGGCGGCAGCGCGCGCCGTCGGCGGCCCCGCGATCCGCAACATGGCGACCGTCGGCGGCAACCTGTTCGCGCCGGCGCCCTATGGCGACTTCGCCGTGGCGCTGCTGGCGCTGGACGCCGAGGTTTTGGAAGGCGACCAGGCTACGCCGATTGAAGCCTTCATCAAGGGTAGGGACGCCGACGCCGGCCGCATCGTCGGCGCGGTGCGTTTCGACGTGCCGGAGCCGAAAAAATTCCGTTTCGCGAAGGTGGCGCGGGTCAAGCCGAAGGGCGTGTCGGTGCTGAGCATCGCGGCCATGTTCGACGAGGCGGCTGACGGCAGCATCCGCGACGCCCGCATCGCGTTGGGCTGCATGGCAGATCGGCCGATACGTGCGCTCGCCGCCGAAAAGGCGCTGATCGGCCGCACGCGCACGGCAGACGGCATCGCGCCAGCACTAGCCGCCGCCACGCAAGGCACGGCGCCGATCACCGACGCCATCGCCAGCGCTTGGTACCGGGCGGAGGTTCTGCCGGTCCATCTCGGCCGGCTGCTGCTGTCGTAAGGTCCGTTCGTACAAACGGGCCTCCAGGGAATCGCCAGAAAGCGCTGCCTGCTCGGGCCGGCGCGGGAGGAAGAAAAGAATGGCGAAGGTACCGATCCAGTTCGTGCTCAACGGCGACGAAAAGGCCGAATTCGTCGAAAGCGGCTCGACGCTTCTGAAGGTCCTGCGCGAAAAGCTCGGCGACACCTCGCCGAAGGGCGGCTGCCAGCAGGGCACATGCGGAACCTGCTCGGTGCTGGTCGATGGCGAACTCAGGCTGTCCTGCCTGACACTTGCCGAGACCTGCGAAGGCGCTGAAATCACCACCACGTCCGGGCTGGCGGAAGGCGGCGTGCTCCACCCATTGCAGCGCGCCTTCCAGGAGGGGTTCGCCATCCAATGCGGCTTCTGCACGCCAGGCATGATCATGGCTGCCAAGGCGCTGCTCGACCGCGTGCCGAACCCCACGCGCGAGGAGGTGGTCGACGCCATATCGGGCAACATCTGCCGCTGCACTGGCTACGAGCCGATCATCCGCGCTATCCTTTCGGCGGCGCGTTCCAACTCGCATCACGCGGCCTGAGGAGTTTTCCGCAATGGAACTGCGCAAAAACTACTTCGCCGACGAGCGCAAGGACGATCTGCACGAGATCGGCCAGAGCCGCCCGCGCTCCGACGCGCCGGGCCATGTCACCGGCAAGACCGCCTATTTCGCCGACCGCAGCTTTCCCGGTTTGCTGCACCTGAAGATGGTGCGCAGCCCGCATCACCACGCGCGCATCAGAAGCATCGATACGTCGGCGGCTGAAAAACATCCGGGCGTGGTAAGAGTGCTGACGGCCAAGGATATTCCGCACAACCTCTACACCATCCTGATCCTGATCCAGGTCGGGCCTGAAGACGAATACGTGCTGGCCGAGGACAAGGTCCGCTGGAAGGGCGAGGCGGTGGTCGCCGTGGTCGCCGAGACCGAGCGAGCCGCGCAGGAAGCGGTGGACAAGGTCAAGGTCGACTATGAGGTGCTGCCTGCCGTTTTCGACATGGAGGAGGCGCTGAAACCCGGCGCGCCGCCTGTCAACGAGCACCATCCCGGCAATTTTTACCTCTACGATAGCGGCGATCACCGCAAGGTGCGCTTCGGAGACATCGAAAAAGGGTTTGCCGAGGCCGACCATATCCTCGAGCAGACCTATGCGTCGTCGCCCATCGAGCAGGCGCCGACGGAGACCACCGGCTGCGTCGTCGTGCCGGAAGGCAACGACCGTTTCACCTGCCACACGAATACGCAGGCGATGTTCTTCACGCTCGACAACACTTCGATCATCCTGCAGATGCCGGGCCACAAGCTGCACATGGTCGGCGGCACGGTGGGCGGCGGTTTCGGCGGCAAGGTCGACGTCATCGTCGAGCCGATCGCCATTCTCGCCGCAAGACTGACCGGGAGGCCGGTCTCCTTCATCTATGACCGCTACGAGGAGATGCAGATTTCCTCGCCGCGCGCGGCCGAAAAGATCGTCATCAAGGACGGCGTGACGAAGGACGGGCGCATCGTCGGCCGCAAGGTGACCGGCTACACCGACGCCGGCGCCTATTCGCGGCATTCGCCCTATGGCGCGCAGAAGGGCGCCGCGCACTATCCCGGTCCTTATACTGTGCCGAACGTCTGGATCGACACCTACTGCGTCTACACAAACCGCACGCCGTCCTCGGCGATGCGGGGCTTCGGCGTGACCATCGCCGACTTCGCGCTGGAGGTGCAGATGGATAAGCTGGCGCGGCTGATCGGCATGGACCCGCTCGAATTCCGCTTCGTCAACGCCTATCGCGACGGCGACATGAAGGCCCATCGCCAGCCGACAACGGGTGCTGCGCTGATCGAGTGCATGCAGGAGGCGTCGCGCGCCGCCAACTGGCCGGTCGCGGAGAAATACCTGAAAATGTCGTCCTACAAGCAGGGGGCCTGAGCGATGGCGATCCGGCGCGGCCGCGGCGTGGCGGCGATCAACTACCCGACCGGTATGAACCTCGGCGGCGATCCCAGCCAGGCGCTGGTGCACTCGACGCCGACCGGCAATTTCATGGTGACGCTGTCCTCCGTCGACCTCGGGCAGGGGCTGAAGCAAGTGATGGCGCAGATCTGCGCCGAGACCATCGGCGTGCCGACCGAACAGGTGATCATCGACACTGCCGACACCGATACCGGCCCGCACTGCATGGGCACTTTCGCCTCGCGCGGCACGCACCGCATCGGCAACGCCGTCGTGCAGGCGGCACGCGAGGCGCGGCAGGTCATGCTGGAAGTCGCTGCGGAAGCGCTCGAAGTGAACGCGGACGATCTCGAAACTGACGGCACCGGCAACATCCATGTGAAGGGCGCGCCGCAAAAATCCATCTCGATCTTCGACACGGCACTCACAGCGCATTTTAAACTCGGCCGCTCGATTTCCGGTCGTGGCATGTTTCTGGTCCCGCGCTCCTATCCGGAGGTCGAGACCGGCGCGATGAAGCCGTCCACCTGCTATGCGCACGCCTGTACGGTGGCCGATGTCGAGGTGGACGACGAGACCGGCGAGGTCACGGTCGTGTCGGTCAAGAATGTCTTCGAGATCGGCCGCGCGCTGAACCCGAAAATGGTCGAGCAGCAGCTTGTCGGCGGCTCGTGGATGGGCATCTCGCATGCCCTCTACGAGACCACCGAGCCCTATTATCCCAGCCGCGACCATGCAGGCACGGACTTCAACGAATATCTGATGCCGGGTCCGGGCGATCTCGCCGAAACCGAGATCATCGTGCTGGAGCGGCCTGCGGCCGACGGTCCCTACGGTGCCAAGGGACCGGGCGAAATGTGCGCCAACCCGCAGATCCCCGCGGTGGCGAACGCGGTTTTCGATGCGGTCGGCGTTCGCATCGACATGCTGCCGATCACGCCCGAGCGGATTCTGAGGGCGCTGAAGGAACAGCGGGCGGCTTAGCCGGTCGCACGATCCGATGAACGCATCCGCCGAACAGATCGCAGCCTCGCCGGAAGCCATCGCGGCGGCGTTGGAAAATGCCCGCTACATCGCAGACGAAGGCCTTGCCACGGCAGTGTTTTTGGCGATTCGCCTTGGAAAGCCGCTGCTTTTGGAAGGCGCACCCGGTGTCGGCAAGACCGAGGCCGCCAAGGCGATCGCCCATGTGCTCAGACGCGATCTGGTGCGGCTGCAATGCTACGAAGGCATCGACGCCGCGCATGCGCTTTATGAGTGGAATTATCAGCGGCAGCTGCTCGCCATCCGCCACGCCGGCGACCAGGAGATCGACATCTATGACGACCGCTTCCTGATCGATCGGCCGCTGTTGCAGGTGCTGCGCGCACCCGAGCGGCGGGTGCTGCTGGTGGACGAGATCGACCGCTCGGATCATGAATTCGAGGCTTTGCTGCTGGAATTCCTCTCGGATTTCCAGATCAGCATTCCCGAGCGCGGCACCCTGACAGCCGCCAGCCAGCCGGTCGTGGTGCTGACCTCCAACCGTACACGCGAATTGGCCGAGGCATTGCGCCGCCGCTGCGTCTATCATTGGATCGCCTATCCCGATGCAGGCCGCGAGGCCGCAATCATCATGCTGCGCGCCGGCGATGTCGCCGAGACCACGGCGCGGGCGGTTGCCAAGGCCGTCGGCGGCATCCGCGCCCACCCGCTGGCAAAACCGCCTGGCATTGCCGAGGCAGTCGAATGGGCGAACGCAGCGACCATGTTGGAAAAAGCCGGGTCGCCCTGGCCGCTCGCCTTCCGCCGCGCCATCGGCGTGCTGATCAAGGACGAGGAGGATCTTTCCTATATCGCGCCGGAGTTGGATCGGATCGTCGAGGAGGCGTTGGGGTGAACGGCGGCGCAGCTCTTCTGCCTGCAGCTGCGCCTTTCCTCGGCTTTGCCCGCCATCTGCGAAAATTCGGCTTTTCCATCTCGCCCGAGCAGGTTACGGGTTTCATGCAGGCCATCACCCTTCTCGGTCCGCGCTCGATGCGCGACATCCACGAGGCAGCACTTGCAATGCTGGGGCCTGCGCCCGACCGGCGCGGCGAGTTCGAGGCGCATTTTCGCGCCTTCTTCCATGGCGAGATCGAAAACCTTGTCGAGGCGGAAGGCGAGGAAGAAACCGGCATCAAGGACGATGTCGGCGAACAAAAGCAGGAAGTTGACATCCGTCGGGACGATGAGAGCGGTGAAACGGCTTCCGCCGCCGAGCGCCTTGGCCTGCGCGATTTCGGACGTGGCCAGGATGCGCTGGCAGAGTTCCGCCGCGAACTGCCGGCCGCTCTGCCGGTCCGCAGATCATTCCGCAATGTGCGCACGCATGGGCGCGCGAAATTGGACCTGCGCCGCTCGCTGCGGGAGATCGTTACGGCGGACGGCGATGTACCGGTGCCGCTCTTCCGCGAGCGTCAGCTCGTTCCACGCAAGCTATTGATCCTGATCGATATTTCTGGATCGATGAAACTGTGGACGGAAGACTATTTGCGGCTTGCGCATACTGTTGTGCAGGCGGCGCCCGGCGCCGAAATCTTCACCTTCGGCACGAGGCTGACGCGCATCACCGGGCCGTTGCGCCTGCGAGGCCGAAAGCAGGCGCTGGCGCGGGCCTCGGCGCTGGTGGAGGACTGGGACGGCGGAACCCGTATCGGCCCGGTTTTGCTCGCTTTTTTGTCGGTTCCGAGGTTTTCGGCCTTCGCCAGGGGGGCGGGAGTGGTGATCCTTTCGGACGGGCTCGAGCGGGGAGATCATGCCGAGATGGAGACGGCGATGCGCCGGATTTCGGCGCGGGCCTGGCGGCTGTCGCTGGCGACGCCGCTGGCCGGCGACTCGCGGTTTCGGCCGCAAACCGCTGCTTTGAAAGCGATTTTGCCGGTGCTTGACGATCTGGTCGACGGATCGTCGTTGTCGACGCTGACAAAGTTCATCCTGTCGCTTGCCCAACCCGCGCCGAATGCGGAACATATGTGGAACGAAAGGGCGTAACCATGCGGAAAACAATCGATTCTCACTTCCACATCTGGCGCCAGAACGACCAGCCCTGGCTGGTCGGACCGATGGTTCCGCGCATCTTCGGACCTTACGAGCCGATCCGGCGGGACTATCCGATCGAGGAGTTTCTGGAAGACCAGAAGGACTCAGGAGTCGAGAAGGCAATTTACGTCCAGACCAACTGGGCCAAAGAGGATTTTGAGAAGGAAGTGGCTTTCCTGAGCGAGACGGCGGAGCGCAGCGGATGGCCGCATGCCATTGTCGGATATACGGATTTTACCGTCGACGATGTCCGGCCGCAGATCGACCGGCTGACGAAATATCCACTTCTGCGCGGGGTGCGGATGCAGTTGCATTGGCACGAGACGCCGGCTTTCCGCTTCGCAAAATCGGCGGATCAGGTGATCGATCCAGTCGTCAGGAAAAATGTAGGCCGGCTAAAGGATTACAGCCTTTCCTTCGACTTGCAACTGTTCCCGGCTCAGATGAAGGACGGGTTGCAGCTGGTTGGAGAGAATCCGCAAACCGATTTCATCCTGACCCATGCCGGCATGTTGACGGCCAGCGATGAGAAGACGGTGGAGGAATGGAAGGAAGGTCTGTGGACACTCGCCAAGGCCCCGAATTTATATGCGAAATTGTCCGGGCTGGGCACTTTCGAGCACCGGAACGACCCGGCGCTGATTGCGCTGATCTACGATTCGGCTATCGATATTCTAGGCAGCGACAGGCTGATGTTCGGCTCGAACTTCCCGATCGAGAAATTGTGGACTTCTCATGCAGAGCTCATCACCGCGCATCATGCAGCCGCGAGCCGCAAGAGCTTGAAAGATCAGGGGAATATTTTCTGGAACACGGCGGAGAAAGTCTATCGGCCGGTCTGAAAACCCGGTCTTACGGGAAGCACGCCAAGTCGCGTCAACTTCAAAATAGGACGTGATTTCAAAGGTTTATCCGGAATCTGCCGCCGAAAAATCGTTTTGACCTGACGCGGACCCCTCATGAACTTGCCGCAACGCCTCTTTTCGGCGTCCCGGCCATGACGTACGTGTCCGTTGCGCGCTTGCGGGCGGGGCGTTCGTAACTCATGGTTGTTGTCGCGGACAGTCAGGCGGGCTCCGCAAAACTGTCCTCACATCGGCAGGCCGACATAGTTTTCCGCCAGCGCCGCCGAAGCCGCTCGGGAATGGACGACGTAGTCGAGTTCGGCCTCCTGGATGCGCTGGCCGAAATCGTCGGTGTCGGGGAAGCGGTGGAGCAAGGTGGTCATCCACCAGGAGAAGCGCACCGCCTTCCAGACGCGCGACAGGGCGCGTTGCGAATAGGCATCGAGGCTGGCTGTAGACCTTTCGGCATAGTGCTCGCGAAAAGCCTCGAAGAGATAGCGCACGTCGCTGGCGGCGAGGTTCAGACCCTTGGCACCGGTCGGCGGCACGATGTGCGCGGCGTCGCCGGCCAGGAACAGTTTTCCGAAACGCATCGGCTCGGCGACGAAGGAGCGCAGCGGCGCCAGGGATTTTTCGAAGGACGGGCCGGTGGTGACGGCGTCGGCGACGGTGTCGGGCAGGCGGCGGCGCAGCTCGTCCCAGAAGCGGGTGTCGCTCCAGTCCTCGACGCGGTCGTCGATCGGGCACTGGACATAATAGCGGCTGCGGGTCGGCGAGCGCATGGAGCAGAGCGCGAAACCACGCGCATGGTTGGCGTAGACCAGTTCGGCATCGGCGGGCGGAACTTCGGCGAGAACCCCCAGCCAGCCGAACGGATAGCGCCGCTCGTAGGTTTTCAGCGCCCCCGCCGGCACGGCCTGGCGGCTGGCGCCGTGAAATCCATCGCAGCCGGCGATGAAGTCGCAATCGATGCGGTATGCGATGCCGTTCTGATCGAAAGTGACCGCGGGCGAGGTGCCGCCGAACTCCATCGGCGCGGCGTTTACGGCCTCGAAATGGGTGGGGAGGCCGGCCGCGGCGCGCGCCTCCATCAGGTCGCGGGTAATCTCGGTCTGGCCGTAAACGGTGACATGTTTGCCGCCGGTAAGAGCGGAAAGATCGATGCGGTGCAGGCGGTTGTCGAAGGCGAGCGAGATGCCGTGATGCGGCAGGCCCTCGGCACGCAGGCGCCTGGCAACGCCGGCCTGTTCGAGCAGGTCGACCGTGCCCTGCTCCAGAACGCCGGCGCGGACGCGGGCGAGCACATGCGCGCGGCTCGAGCGTTCGAGGATGATCGTGTCGACGCCGATTCCGGCGAGCAACTGGCCGAGCAGAAGGCCGGCCGGGCCGGAGCCGATGATGACGACCTGGGTGCGCACTCTTTGCGAAGGCATCTAGGCCACTCCGCTGCCGGGCTCTTCCCCCAGACACTCGATGCTGGCGGCGAGGTCGATGGCGTTGCGCAGCGAGGCAGCGGCGGCGACCGCCATCTGCGGCAGGATCATCCATTCGAGCGTCCAGGCCGCGCCCGAGCGTTCGAATTCGTGTACCAGTGCCTGGTGCATGCCGGAAAGCTGCAGGGCATTGAACCGGGCAAGCGTCACCAGCATTTCGGCTTTCACCGGGTTCTGCTTGTGCGGCATGGCAGAGGAAGCGCCGCCGCCGGTGAGTTTTATGCCGCGCCCGTCCAGCGTCATCAGCGCGACGTCCTGCCCGAATTTGCCGAGGCTGCCGGTGACGAGCGAGAGCCAGCCCGCGAAATCGGCGAGGGCGTCGTGCTGGCTCTGCCATTGCGGCGCGTCCCTGAGACCGAGTTTCTCGGCGAGCGACCTCCGCACTGCGCCCGCTTTTTCGCCGAGCGTTTCCAGCGTGCCGGCGGCGCCGCCGAACTGGACGACGAACAGGTCCTCGGACAGGCGGGCGAGCCGGTCGCGGTGCCGCTGGAGAGGACCGCGCCAGGCCGCGATGCGGTCGGAGACGCGGATCGGGATGGCCGGCTGCATGCGGGTGACGCCCATCAGGGCGTTGTTGCCGAACGTTTCTCCGAGCGTGCCGAGCCCGCGGTCGAGTGCTGTCAGTCGCGCATCAAGATCGGCGGCGAGTGGCTTTAGCCTCAGCACAAGCGCTGTGTCGACCGCATCCTGGCTGGTCGCGCCGAAGTGGATTTTTGCGCCATGTGGCTGGCCGGTGATTTGGCGAAGCTGGCGCACCAGTTCCGGCACGGGCACGCCGTCGCGCGCGGTCGCCTCGAACAGTCTTGCCATCTCCGGCCGGAAGCCGGCGATGGCCGCGACGATGCGCTCTGCCGCGTCCTTGGAGATGACGCCATGTTCAGCCTCGGCCCCGGCGAGCGCGCTTTCGAAGGCGAGCATGGCTGCGAGTTCGGCATCGACCGAAAAATGCCGCGCAGCCGCTTCGTCGCCCAGCAGGCCGGACAGGATTGGGTGATCGAAGGGGGAAACAGTCATTGGCTGGCGGTCAACTGTCAAAGAAGACCGTTTCGCGCTCGCCCTGAAGGCGGATGTCGAGGGCGTAGCCGTCCGCCGTGCGCTCGGCCAGCAGCGTCTGCCTGCGCGAAAAATGCTCGATGCGGGAAAGGATAGGGTCTTCGGCGTTGGCGGCGGTCTCGTCGGCGAAATAAAGGCGAGTGTGCAGGCCGACATTGATGCCGCGCGCCACGATCCAGATGGTCACATGCGGCGCCATCAGGCCGTTGCGATGTGGCACGCGGCCGGGCTTTATGGTCAGGAATCGGCATTCGCCGGTCTGCATGTCGGTCGCCTGCCGGCCCCAGCCGGAAAAATTCGGATCGGCTTTTCCGCGCGTGTCGGAGGGCGAATTGTAGAAGCCGGTGGCATCGGCCTGCCAGATTTCGATCAGCGCGTCGCGCAAGGGCGCGTCGGCGCCGTCCAGGATGCGGATGGTCAGCGTAATTAGATCACCGACAGCCTTGTCGTTGACCATGCCGGTGCCGAGGTCCTCGCGATAGACTCCGCCGATGCCGCAGAAATTCGGCGTCAGGCCGATATGCACATAAGGGCCGGCTGTCTGCGACGGCGTTTCCTTCAAAGCCTGGCCGGGGCGGGCCATCAGTTGCCCTCCGGCCGGTTTTCGAACGGCGTGGAACGGCGGCCGCGCAGCACGATGTCGAAGCGGTAGGCGAGCGCGTCCATGGGGATCGCGGCCTGCATGTCGAGCGTGGCGATCAGCATCTCGACCGCCGCCTTGTCGGGGATCGTTCGCACGATCGGGCAGAGCCAGATCAGCGGGTCACCCTCGAAATACATCTGCGTGACCAGCCGTTGGGCAAAGCCGTGGCCGAATACCGAGAAGTGGATATGCGCCGGGCGCCAGTCGTTGGGGCCGTTCGGCCAGGGGTAGGGACCGGGCCGGATGGTGCGGAAGACATAGCCGCCGTCCTCGTCCGTGACGGTGCGCCCGCAGCCGCCGAAATTCGGATCGAGCGCGGCCAGATAGCCGTCTTTCGCGTGCCGGTAGCGCCCGCCGGCATTGGCCTGCCAGAATTCCAGCAGCGCAGCGGACACCCCCCTGCCGCGCTCGTCGATGACGCGGCCATGGACGATGATGCGCTCGCCGATGGCGCTTTCGCCGGGTTTTGCGAAATTGTGGATCAGGTCGTTGTCACTTTCGCCGAGCATGTCGTGGCCGAAGACGGGGCCGGTGATCTCGGACAGCGTGTTGTCGAAGGATAGCAGCGCACGCTGCGGCGAGCGCAGCACGGAACTCTTGTAGCCGGGCGCGAAGGCCGGCGGATGCCAGTTGCGGTCGCGGGCGAAGAAGCCGCCGGTTTCCGCTCCTTTGTTGGAGAAGGGCTCAGCGGCCATGGCCGTCCGCCTTTCGGTCCATCTCGGCAAAAACCTCCTTGGCAATCTTTATGGCGCGGTTGGCCGCCGGCACGCCGGCATAGATTGCGACGTGAAGGAAGGCCTCGCAGATGTCGTCCCGCGACGCTCCGGTGTTAGCGGTGGCGCGGACATGCATGGCGAGTTCGTCGTCATGGCCGAGCGCGGCGAGCAGGGCGAGCGTGACGATCGACCGCTCGCGCTTCGACCAGCCGGGCCGCGCCCACAGCGTGCCCCAGGCCGCCTCGGTGATCAGTTGCTGGAACGGCCGGTCGAATTCGGTGGTGTTCCCCTGGGCACGGTCGACATGCGAATCACCGAGCACCGAGCGGCGCACAGCCATGCCGGTGTCATAGCGGTCGGAACTGGGCGGGATATCCTTCATGTCATGCTCCGGACGGGACGAAGCCGCGGATCAGCGCCGCAAGCGCGTCCGGCTGTTCGACGCAAGGGATATGGCCGGCGTCTCTAATGATCTCGAAGCGTGAACCGGGGATGAGCGCGGCCAAAGAGCGAACGAGTTCGGGCGGCGTCGAACCGTCCTGGTCGCCGACGATGCAGAGCGACGGCACGGCGATTTCGGCGGCCGCCTCGGTGTAGTCCGCGTCCCGGATCGCCGCGCAGGTGCCAGCGTAACCCGCGACCGGCTGGCGGACGAGCATGTTGCGGTAGCCGGCAAGTTCCGCCGCCCTGTTTGCATGGAAGGCGGGTGTGAACCATTTTTCCATGACGCCGTCGGCGATGGCCGCGATGCCTTGCGTCTCGACCGTCGCAATGCGCGTGTTCCAAGTCTCGCTCGTGCCAATCTTGTGCGCCGTGTCGCAGAGGATCAGCGAGGCCACCAATTCTGGCCGCCTCTGGCAGAGCCGCTGCGCGATCAGGCCGCCGACCGACAGGCCGCAGATGACTGCGCGGCCGATGGCGAGAAGGTCGAGCAGGCCGAGCAGGTCGTCGACATGGTCGTCGATGGACATGATGCCGTCGCCGAGGGCGGACAGGCCGTGGCCGCGCTTGTCATAGACGAGGAAGGGAACGTCGCCGGCGAAATCGGCGGCCATCGTGTCCCAGATGCGGAAATCTGTGCCGAGCGAATTGATGAAGACGATCGGCTCCGCGTCCGCGCTCGAAGGCGTGAAACGGTAATGCAGCGAGACGCTGCCGATCTTGGCAAACGACAAGGCTTGTTCCTCCCGAGACTTGTCTCAATGGCTTTGGCGCAGGTTGCACCACCTGTTCGGTTCAGCAAAATGATATTTTGGGGGAGGCGGCGAGGAGGGGGTAGGGCAGTGGGGCAGTAGGGCAGTAGGGCAGTAGGGCAGTAGGGCAGTAGGGGGCGTCTTCCCGCGGGTCAGAACCAGATCAGCCAGATGAGTTGCAGGACGATGAGGACAATGATGTCCCAGAAGATCATTTCGCCGACGGTGAACCATTTTCGGCGGCGGTTGAACCGATAGAACAAAATGGCGAAGAGCGCCGTGAGCGGAAACGGGATGAAGACGGCGAGCGCGCTCACGGCAGGCGTTTTCCGGTTTTCGAATCGAAGGCGTGCAAGGCGTCCGGCGGGAAACGCAGGTGCAGCAGCGCGCCGTGCTCGGGGCCGCGCCTGCCGTTGGGCGCGCGCACGATCAGGTTGCTCGCGCCGCGCCGCGCGAAGATGAGCATGTCCGGCTCGACATGTTCGACCACGTCCACCTCGAAGGCGACGGAATCCGTTGCGGAGGCGTCGACCAGTTCGATCTGTTCGGGGCGGATGCCGAGCGTGATCGGACCGTCCGGCAGGCCCGGCACCGCCCATTCGAAACTGGCCGCCCTGAATTTGCCGCCGGCAACGCTGCCGTCAAACGTGTTCATTGCCGGCCGGCCCATGAATTCGGCGACGAAGCGGCTGGCTGGCTTGCGGTAGACGGTCTGCGGCGTATCGAACTGGACCAGTTCGCCGTCGCGCAGCACGGCGACGCGGGTGGCGAGCGTCATCGCCTCTTCCTGGTCGTGGGTGACGAACACGAAAGTCTTGCGCAACTCCCGGTGCAGGCGCTTCAGCTCGGTGCGCATGTGCAGCCGGAGCAGGGCGTCGAGATTGGAGAGCGGTTCGTCCATCAGGCAGATGTCAGGCTGCCAGACCAGCGCACGCGCCACCGCGACGCGCTGCGCCTGGCCGCCGGAGAGCTGGCCGGGTTTTCGATGCAGATAACGGCCGATCTGCAGGAGGTCGGCCATGGCCTTGACGCTGCGCTCGATCTCGGCGCGCGGGATTTTCCGCACGCGCAGCGGGTAGGCGATGTTCTCGAAAACGCTCTTGTGGCTGTAGAGCGCATAGTTCTGGAACACCATGCCGATGCCGCGCAGGCGCGGCGGCAGGGCGGTGATGTCGCGCCCCCCGACCAGGATGCGGCCGCCGGTCGGGTTCTCCAACCCTGCGAGCACCCGGCAGGCAGTGGTCTTGCCGGAGCCGGACGGCCCGAGCAGGACGATGAACTCGCCGGTTTCGAAGGCGAGATCAAGCCCGTGCAGGGCGGCGGTGCCGTCCGGAAAGATCTTTGAGACGCCCTCGAAAACGATGCCCATGCACGATCAGCCCTTGACGGCGCCAAATGTCAGCCCGCGGACCAGTTGCCGCTGGACGATGAAGGTGAAGACGACGATGGGCAGCGTGGCGACGATCGCCACCGCCGCCACCTGCCCCCACAGCGTGCCGTGCGGCGTCACCAGCCCGGGGATGCCGACCGTCAGCGGCCTGCCCTCGAAGGCGACCAGGATGAAGGCGTAGAGGAACTCGTTCCAGGACAGGATGAAGCACAGCACCGCGGTGGCGGCGATGCCGGGTGCTGCCAGCGGCACGACGATGAACAGGAAGGCGCCGAGCCGCGAGCGCCCGTCCATGACCGCCGCTTCGTCGATCTCTCGCGGGATGTCGGCGAAGAAGCCGCGCATCATCCACACCACCAGCGACAGGTTGAAGGAGGTGTGGGCAATCACCACGGCGTAGATCGTGTCGATCAGCCCGAGCGCGGTGAAGAACAGGAACAGCGGCACCGCGATCGAGATCGGCGGCGCCATGCGGGTCGTCAGGAAAAAGAAGAACAGGTCTTCCTTGCCCGGAAAATCCATGCGGGCGAAGACGTAGGCGGCCGGCGCGCCGATCAAAATGCAGAGCGCGGTCGAGGAGGTGGAGATGATCAGGGAGTTGATGGCGAGCGGCCAGTAGTCCTTGCCGATGAAGACGGCGGGATAATTGGCGAGCGTCGGGGTGAAGGTCCATTTGGGGATGGAGGCGAACAGGTCGACGCGGTTCTTGAACGACGCCAGCACGATCCAGAGATAGGGCGTGAGCGCGATCACCACTGCCACGGCCAGCACGGCCCAGGCGAAGGCGATCCACGGACGGCTTGCGGGGCGATCCATTACGAATGCCCTCCGAGCGGCGTCGGCCGGTTTGCCGACCAGTAGATCGCCTTGTAGAAGATCGAGCAGAGGATCAGCACGACCAGATAGACCATGAAGGCCACCGCCGCGCCGTAGCCGAGATCCCAGTTCCGGAAATTGACACGGTAGGCGTAGATGGAGACGAGTTCGGTCAGAGTGCCCGGCCCGCCGCCGGTCATGATGAACACCTTGTCGAATTCCTTGAAGGCGTCGATGCCGCGCAACAGTAGCACCAGGGCGATGATGGGCTTCAGCAGCGGCAGCATCACGTCGAGGAAGATGCGCAGCGGGCCGGCGCCGTCCATCATCGCCGCCTCGATGGGCGAGCGCGGCAGGCTCATAAGCCCCGCCAGCATGACCAGGGTGACGAAGGGCGTCCACTGCCAGACGTCGATGGCGACGATGGCCGGGAAGACGAGGTCAGGCGACGACAACACTGCCGCGTTTTGCGACAGCAGGCCGACCTTGCGCATGTAGTAGGTCACCATGCCGAAATCGCCCTGCAGCAGCAGCCTCCAGATCAGGCCGACGGCGACCGGCGCGATCATCATCGGGATGAGCAGCAGCGTGGTCAGCAGGCGCTGGCGGGCGACGAACTTGAAGATCAGGAAGGCGAGCGCGAAACCCAGCAAGAATTCGATGGAGACGGCGAGCACCACGAATTTCAGCGTCAGCAGGAACGAGTCCCAGAACAGCGGATCGTCCCGCATCAGTTTGCGGAAATTGTCGAGGCCGATGAAATTGCCGTTGCGGCTGGCGTCGGCGAAGCTGAGATCCGTCGTCGCGGTGTACATCATGTAATAGAACGGGCCGACGAGGAACACGATGACGAGGACCGTCGCCGGCAGCACGAGCAGCGGGCCGATGCCGCGGTCGAGCAGGAGCGTTCCACGGGTGCTGGCGGTTCTGGTGGTCACGGGCGATCCGGCCTCGAACGATGAGGATCAAAAGGGGACGGCCGCCCCAGAAAGGCGGCCGTCGCGCGGCGAAAAGACCTTACAGTGCCGGATAGGTCATCGGCGCGCAGGAGCCCAGAAGTTCAGAGATTTCCTTGGCCGCTGTGTCGAGCGCGGCCTTCGAACTCTTTTCGCCGGTGAGCGAGGAGGAGAGTTCGCGCACGAGAATGTCGGTCATCTCGGAGGATTGCGGCAACGTCGCCTTCGGCCTGCCGGCCTCGTGCGCCGCCATCGAGGCATTGGAATAGGGCAGCTTCTGCACCTCCGCCGCGGCGTAGACATCCGGCCGGCCGGTGGCGCCGCCATGCAGATGCTGGTCGAGCTGGCGGTCGTAGCCCATCATCCACTGGATGAAGAGAAACGCGGCCTGCTGGTTCTTGGAATAGGTCGGCACAAGGTAGGTCCAGCCTTCGATCTGGCCGACCTTGCCGCCTTCGCCCTGCGGGGTGATGTCGAAGCCGACCTTGCCGACCACCGTCGAGGCGGTCTCGTCGACGGCGACGGCGTAAGTGGCGTCATTCCACATGATCAGCTCGGCGACCTTGCCCTGCTGCATCAAGGCCATCACGTCGTCCCAGAAATAGTTCAGGCTGTCAGGCGGCGAAAAGGCGAGCAGGCTCTTGTAGTAGTCGAGCGCGGCGATTGCCTTTGGGCTGTTGACGATGACCGGGCCGCATTCGGAGCCGCTCTTCACGTCGAGCACGTCGCCGCCGAACGAATAGAGGAAGTTCAGCCACTCGTACCACAGCGCCTCGTGGCGCTTGGCCTGCAGCGCGGTGCCGTAGAGGCCCTGGTCGGGGCGATAGAACCATTCGGCGATGTCGCGATACTGGTCCCAGTTCTGGGCGGGTGCGAGGTCGTAGCCGTATTTGGCTCTGAAACCTTCCTGCTCCTTCGGGTCCGCTAGCAGGTCGGTGCGATACCACATGAACAGGTTGAGCACGGTGAAGGGAAAGCCGTATTCCTTGCCGTCATACCAGGAAATCTCCTTCCACGGCTTCTGGTAGAGCTGTTCCTCGGGCTTGAACGTCGGATCGCGCAGCGCCGGATCGTTCATGAAGCCGCTGAGTTCCAGCAGATGGCCGTTGGTGGCGAACTTGCCGAGCTCGCGATGCGGCTGGATGATGACGTCGTAGCGTCCGCGCTTCGAGTTGAGGTCGAGCTGCACCTTGTTCACCGCTTCGGAGTGCTCGTACATCTCGACTTCGACGTCGATGCCGGTGGCAGCCTCGAATTGCGGGGCGAGTTTTGCCAGCGCCTCCAGCGGCGGCAGCGCCTCGCCGACCACGCGGATGGTGGCGCCGCTGTAAGGCTTCGCGGCTTCTTCCAGTGTCCACGCCCCAGCCTGTGCGACATGCAACAGGACTGAGGCGATGCCTCCCATGATAAGGCGGCCTGCCAAGGTCTTCATCGACATCTCCTGAGTGCTCCCCCCTTTTCGAGAAGCTTTGTGGCACAGAATGTGCCATGTCGCAAACCAAAATGTGGTAACTTGCAAATTTATGTGCAACGATGCTATGACCGTTTCATGTTGGCCGGGATCGACGCGTGGCCGAAAAGATTGCAGGGTGCCGGATCGTGATGGATTTCATTTTCATGCTGACGCGCGACGACCGCACGGTCGAGGACAGCCTCGACCTGATGGCGCTGATCGAGCCCGTCCGCCTCAGACATATCGGCTTCAAGGATATCGGCGTGCCGCCATCGGTGCTGAAGACGTTGGTCGAGGGCATCCACCGGGCCGGCGCGATCTCCTACATGGAAGTGGTCTCGACCACGCCGGAGGCCTGCCTGCAATCGGCGCGGATCGCCAGGGATCTCGGCGTGCAGCGGCTGCTCGGCGGTACACAGGTGAATGAGATACTCGACCTTCTGGAAGGCAGCGATACCACCTATTTCCCCTTCCCCGGCAAGCCGGTGGGACATCCGACAAAACTCGGCGGCACGGCGGCCGACGTAGAGGCGGATTGCCGGGGATTTATCGAGAAGGGTTGCGCCGGCTGCGACATCCTCGCCTATCGCGCCACCGAGGCCGACCCGATCGACCTTGTGCGCGCCGCACGAAAGGGGCTGGGGCCGGACAAATACCTGATCGTCGCCGGCGCGGTGACCTCGGCGGAGCGGATCAGGGCGGTGAAGGCGGCCGGCGCGGACGCCTTCACCATAGGCACCGCGGTGTTCAACGGCTCCTATTCGCCGTCGAAGGGTTCGATCATCTCGCAGCTTCGCGACGTACTCGCCGACTGCGAGAGCGCCTGAGCGTGGCCGTCGTCGGCATCGATCTCGGCACGCAGAGTCTCAAGGCGATCGTCGTCGATGATCGCTTCAGGATACGAGGCGAGGCGAGTGTGCCTTATCAGCCGCGCTTTCCCGCACCCGGTTGGGCCGAGCAGGATCCGGCGCTTTGGCTCGCCGCGCTGCGGCTGGCCATCCGCAAGGCGCTGGATGCAGGAAAGCTGAAGCCGCGCGACATCAAGGGCATCGCCGTCAGCGGCCAGCTCGACGGCTGCGTGCCGGTGGACTACGACGGGTCCCCGCTTGCGCCCTGCATCATCTGGATGGACCGGCGCGCCGTCGGCGAGGTGGCCGGAATCGATGCCGCCCGTATCCGCGAGCGGACCGGGCTGGTGCTCGACGCCTCGCACATGGCTGCGAAGATCCGCTGGATGAAGCGTCACCTGCCGGAGACGGCGGCCTGCCGGACCTGGCACCAGCCGGTGTCGTTCCTGGTGGAGAGACTCTGCGGCGAGGCGGTCATGGACCATGCGCTGGCCTCCACGACCATGCTCTATGGCCTTGAGGAACGCGGCTACGCCGGTGACCTTCTCGACCTGTTCGAGGTCGAACGCGAACAAATGCCGTTGATCGGCGAGGCTTCGGCGGCGGCCGGCGCGCTGTCGCCGGCGGGGGCCGAACTCACCGGTCTGCCGGCGGGCATCACGGTCGCGGTCGGCACAGGCGACGATTTCGCCAATGCCATCGGCGCGGGCGTGGTCGAGCCGGGCATCGTGTCGGTGAGCCTCGGCACCGGCGAGGTCATCGGCGTCGTGTCGGACGAGCGCAGGCTGGATGGCGAAGGGCTTGTGCAGACTCACGGCTATGTCGGCGGCCGCTATTATCTCGGCAATCCGGGATGGCTGGCCGGCGGCGCGGTGACATGGTTCCTGTCGACCTTCGGTATCGGTTCGCCTGCCGAGCTTTCGGCGCTCGCCGCGAGTGCTGCGCCGGGAAGCGGCGATCTCCTGTTCCTGCCGGCACTCAACGGGGCGATGGCGCCGCGCTGGATCGAGGGCGCGCGCGGCGCCTTATACGGGCTGACGCCCGCGCACGGCAGGGCCGCCTGCGCCCGGGCGCTGCTGGAAGGCTGCGCCTTCGCCATGCGCGACGTGGTCGCCCGGCTTGAGGCCATGGGTGTCGAGACCGGCCGCATCCGCCTGTGCGGCGGCGGTGCCAGGAGCCGCATCTGGGCGCAAATCCGCGCCGATGTCAGCCGGCGGCCGGTGGAGGTGCTGGATGCGGCGGATACCTCGCCGATTGGAGCGGCCATCCTCGCCGGCGTCGCCGTGGGCAATGCCGCTAGCGTCGCCGAGGCCGCGGCTGCGACGCCGCGTACCGTGGATGTCATCATGCCCGATCTGGTCCGCGCCGATATCTATGACCGCTGCCATCGCCGCTACCGAACCCTGTTCGAGGCGCTGACGCCGCTCTATGCGGAGGACGCCTGATATGCGGCCGCTTGCCGAGGCGCCCGTGGAGGACCGCCGAAAAATCTCGGTGGTGCTGACCGACATAGACGACACGCTGACCGAGCACGGCCGGCTGCCGGCCAAAGCCTACAGCGCATTGGAGCGGCTGAAGCAGGCGGGCTTCATCGTGGCGCCGGTCACCGGCCGGCCAGCCGGATGGTGCGACCTGATCGCCCGCCAATGGCCCGTGGACGGCGTGGTGGGGGAGAATGGTGCGTTCTTCTTCCGCTACGAGGACGAAAGCCGGCGGCTGACCCGCCACTACGCCAAGAGCGCCGACGAGCGCCGGCATGATGCCGAGCGGCTCGCTCGCATCCGCGAGGCGGTTCTGGCCGAAATACCGGGCGCCGCCGTCGCCGCCGACCAGGCTTTTCGCGAGGCCGATCTCGCCATCGATTTCTGCGAGGATGTGCCGCCCCTGCCGAAAACCGACGTGCAAAGGATCGTCGGCATCTTCCAGCGATTCGGGGCGACCGCAAAAATCTCGTCGATCCACGTCAACGGCTGGTTCGGTGGCTATGACAAATTGTCGACCAGCCGGCTGTTCCTGAAAACCTGCTTCGGCATCGATATCGACCGCGAGTGCGACCGGATCGCCTTTGCCGGCGACAGTCCGAACGATTCCCCCATGTTCGGCTTCTTCCCCAACAGCGTCGGTGTAGCTAATGTGCTTGATTTCGGGGATGATTTGCCCGCGCCGCCAGCCTATGTGGCTAAGGGTCGAGGCGCGGACGGATTTGCGGAACTCGCGGACATGCTGATCGCGGCAAAGGGGTAGGAATGGACAACGGCAGGCTGACCAAGAAGGAAAGGCACGAGCTGATCCTTTCCGAGATACGAACCTCGGCCGCCATCCGCATCTCCAAACTCGCCAAACGCATCGGCGTCGCCGGCGAAACCATCCGCCGCGACCTGATCGAACTCGGCGATGCCGGGCTGATCAACCGCACCTATGGCGGCGCCACCATCTCGCTGGTGACCAGCGAACCCGCGATTTCCGAGCGCGGCCTGACGCTCGTCGAGGAGCGTGCCCGCATCGGCCGCGGCACGGTCGGGCTGGTGGAGAAGGGCCAGATCGTCATGATCGACGGGGGCTCGACCACCTACGAGGTGGCGCGCAACCTTGCGCAGTTCAGCCGCGACCTGACGATCATCACCAATTCGACCGGCATAGCCTCGGTTTCCGGCGGCAATCCGACCTTCCGTGTCATTCTCTGCCCCGGCACCTACGACAATCGCGAGGGCAGCGTGCTCGGCGAGGACACGGTCGAATATGTCAGCCGCTACAATGCCGACATCGCCGTCATCGGTGCATCGGGCATAACCGTCGACGGGCCGAACGACATGATATCGGGCGCGGTCGCCGTGAAGCGGGCGATGATCGGCCAGGCCATGTCGACCGTCCTGGTCGTCACCCACGACAAGTTCGGCCGCGCCAGCCTGCAGCGCGTCTGCAAGCTCGGCGACATTTCCGATGTCGTCACCGACGCCGAGCCGCCTGCGGGGTTCCGCGAGGCGATGCAGCAGGTGGGGTCGGATTTGCATGTGTTTGCGGGGCGGTGAGGAAGTCCACCGTCCAGCGGGGCCGTCGCAAATGGCCGCCGTGGCACTCCGTCCAACACCCCTCATCCGACCTCGCTTCGCGAGGCCACCTTCTCCCACAAGGGGAGAAGGGGGAGTTTCGCGTAAACCTCTCCACCAATCACCAAAGTTGGAGATTTGCCGAGACGAAAATGCAGCGCTCTCCCTTCTCCCCTTGTGGGAGAAGGTGGCCTCGCGAAGCGAGGTCGGATGAGGGGTGTTGGACGGAGTGCGACGGCGGCCATTTGCAATTGCCATGCCATTGACCGTTGGAGATTTCTGGCAAGACAGTGATTGACCACGTCGTTGGTGAGGCAGCCTCCTAATCAAAAGCGACCATCGGTCGCCGCCTGCCGCTCCGAACCCGCGAAATCCAGCGCTCCCCGCAGCTTCAATTGGTCTGCATGATGGCACGCGACCATGTGGCCGTCGTCCGTCTCGCGAAGCGCTGGCACACGTTCGGCGCAGAGAGCGGTAGCATAACCGCAGCGGGTGCGGAAACGGCAGCCTGAAGGTGGATTGGCAGGATCGGGCCGCTCGCCGGTGAGCAGGATCGGCCGGCGCGGGGCGTCCGGATCGGGCTCCGGCACCGCCGACATCAGCGCCTCGGTGTAGGGGTGTTTCGGCGTATAATAGACCTGCCGCGTCGTGCCGACCTCGACGATCTTGCCGAGATACATGACTGCGACGCGGTTGCAGACATAGGCGACGGCGGCGAGGTCGTGGGCGATGAACAGGTAGGTCAGCCCGAGGCTTTCCTGCAGGTCGGCGAGAAGGTTGAGGATCTGCGCCTGGATCGACACATCGAGCGAGGAGATCGGCTCGTCGCAGACCACCAGCGCCGGATTGAGCACCAGCGCGCGGGCAATCGCGATGCGCTGGCGCTGGCCGCCGGAGAAAGCGTGCGGAAAACGCTTCAACTGGTCCTTCGACAGGCCGCACTTCACCGCGATGTCGACCACGCGGTCGTCGATCTCCTTGCGTGACAGCCGGCCCCAATCGCCGGCGCCGGCGATCAGCGGTTCGGAGATGATGTCGCGCACCGTCATGCGCGGGTTGAGCGACGCATAGGGGTCTTGGAAGATCATCTGCATGTGGTGGCGCGAGCGGCGCAGCGCCTGCTTGTCGAGGCTGGTGACCTTCAACGTGCGGCCGTCCGTGGTGAGTTCGACGGTGCCGGATGTCGGCTCGACGCCGCGCAGCACCGCCAGCCCGAGCGTCGTCTTGCCCGAGCCGCTTTCACCGACCAGGCCGAGCGTCTCGCCGTGCGCGATCTCGAACGACACGTCGTCCACGGCGCTGACATAGCCGGCCGGTTTTGCAAAAAAACCCTTGGTGCGCGTCGGGAATCGCACCGACAGGTTCTTGACGGTGAGCAGCGGCTTTGCTGTCGAATCCTTGGCCAATGCCGACGCGGAAAATGTTTCGGTCGTCATGCCAAAACCTTCTCGCCATGGACGCATTCGACCTCGTGGCGGCCGTTGCCGTAGCGCGGCGGCTGCAACTCGGCGCAGCGCGGCAGCACAGCCACCGGGCAGCGCGGATGAAAACGGCAGCCTGGCGGGACGTCAAAAATGTTGGGCACAGAGCCGGCGATGGGACGGATGCGGCGACCGCGATCGATGTCGCCGAGGCGCGGAACCGCGTCGAGCAGCGCCCGAGTGTAGGGATGGGCAGGCTTGCGAAAGATGTCCCGCACCGGAGCGCTCTCGATGATGCGACCGGAATACATGACCGCCACCCGGTCGGCCATCTGGGCGACGATGCCGAGGTCGTGGGTGATGAACAGGATCGCCATGCCGAGGTCGCGCTGCAGGGTGCGCAGGAGTTCGAGGATCTGGCCCTGGATCGTGACGTCGAGGGCCGTCGTCGGCTCGTCGGCAATCAGCAGGCTCGGCCCGCAGATCAGCGCCCGGGCAATCATGGCGCGCTGACGCATCCCGCCGGAGAACTCCGACGGATACCGGTCGAGCGCGCCGACCGGGTCGGGAATGCCGACCTTGCCGAGCAGTTCGGCGGCCCGCGCCCGCGCAGCCTTGCGCCCGACATCCTCATGCACCGTCACCACCTCGGCAATCTGCTGGCCGATCGTGTGGATGGGCGAGAAGGAACTCATCGGCTCTTGGAAGATCATGCCCATGCGGGCGCCGCGGATCGCCTCGATGCCCTTGCCGCGCGTACCGAGTTTCGCCACGTCGGCGCGGAAACCGTCCTGGGTCTGCAAGGCAATCTCGCCGCGTGCGACCTTCAGGTTGGCGCCAAGCAGTTGCATCAGCGCCAGCGCAGTGACGCTCTTGCCGGAACCGCTTTCGCCGACCAGCGCCAGCACCTCGCCGCGCGCGATGTCGAACGACACGTCCTGGGTGATCGGCACGGAATTGCCGTCGCGGGTGTCCAGCGCGATCGACAGGCCGCGCACGGAAAGGACAGGGGCTTCGATGGGTGCGATCATCATGACTTCGAATACGGATCGGCGGCGTCGCGCAGGCCGTCGCCGACGAAGTTGAAGGCCAGCACCGCGACGATGACGAAGACTCCGGGGATCATCAGCCACGGCGCCTGGTCGATGGCGCGGATGCTTTGCGCGGCGAAGAGCAGCACGCCCCAGCTTTCGACCGGCTCGCGCAGGCCGAGGCCGAGGAAGGAGAGCGACGTCTCCGCCAAGAGGATTTCGGGGAAGGCGATCGAGGCGTCGACGATCAGGTAACTCAGGAAGGACGGCAGCAGGTGGCGGCGTATGATGCGCGCGTCCGAGCAGCCGGAGAGCCGCGCGGCGAGCACGAAATCCTCGTGGCGGGTGGCGAGCAGCTTGCTGCGCACGGTCCGCGCCAGCCATGTCCAGCCGAGCAGCGCCAGGATCGTGGTGATGGCGAGATAGGTGGCGAGCGGTCCCCAGTCGCGCGGCATCAGTGCGGCCAGCGCCAGCCAGAGCGGCAGCGTCGGGATCGAGCGGATGAACTCGATCAGCCGCATGATGAAATTGTCGATGCGACCGCCGAAATAGCCGGCTATGCCGCCGATCGCAGCACCCAGGACGAACGAGACGGTGACGCCGACAAACGCAACGGCGAGCGAGGCGCGCGTCGCGTGAACGGAGCGCGAGAACAGGTCGAGCCCGGTGAAATCCGTGCCGAAGAGATGGATGAAGCCTTCCTCCGTGCCGAAGAGGTGGATGTCGGTCGGGATGATGCCGAGCAGCCGGTAGGGCGCGCCTTCGACGAAGAAATGGATCGGCCATTTCTTCGATGTGTCGACCTGGTGCGTCATGCGCAGCGTGACCATGTCGCGCACCGCCTTGCTGCCGTAGACGAAGGGCCGCAGATGGATGGCTCCGGTCTCGTCGATCATCCGCGGCAGCATCGGCGCGCCGGCGACATAATCCTGGTTGCGCTGGCCGGGCGGGTAGGGGCTGATCGTCTCGGCAAACAGCGTCATCGCCAAAAACATGCCGAGCAGCGCCATGCCGACCATCGCCATCTTGTGGCGGCGGAACTTCCACCACATCAGCTGCCACTGGCTGGCGAGGTCCGGCCGATAGGGTTTGCGGCGGAAGAGCAAGCGGGATGGCGCGAGGCCTTCGAGCAGAGACATCGCCGTCACTCCAGCCGGATGCGCGGATCGAGCAGCACGAGCAGGAGGTCGGACACGAAGGTCCCGATGATCGTGAGCAGGCAATAGAGGAAGATCAGCGCACCGGCGAGGTACATGTCCTGATTGAGAAGCGCGTTGAGGAAAAGCGGACCGGTGTCGGGCAGCGCCAGTACATAGCCGACGATCGGCGCGCCGGAGATGACGTAGGTCAGCCGCCAGCCGAGCGTCGCCGCGATCGGGTTCAGCGCCATGCGGACGGGATAGCGAATGAGCAATTGCATCGGCGACAGGCCGCTGGCCTTGGCGGCAAGCACATACATCTTGTCGAGTTCGTCGAGCACGGCGGCGCGCATCGAGCGGATCAGATAGGCGGTGCCTGCCGTGCCGAGCACCAGCACCGGAATGACGAGATGGGAGAGGAAATCCTTGACGCGCGCCCAACTCCACGGCGCGTTAGCGAACTCAGGCGAGAACAGGCCGCCGACGCTCTGCCCGAAATATTTCTGGCCGAGATACATCAGCACCAGCGCCAGAAGGAAATTCGGAATGGCAAGGCCGAGATAGCCGATCAGCGAGGAGGCGTGGTCGCCGAAGGAATAACGATGCACGGCCGAGTATATGCCGATCGGGATCGAGACGGCATACATGAAAAGCAGGGTGGAGAAGGCGATGGCCAGCGTCAGCGGCATGCGCTCGCCGATGGCTTCGCCGACCGGCCGACGCCATTGCCAGCTATAGCCGAAGTCGCCTTGCAAGGCTCCGGAGAGCCAGCGCCAGTATTGCTCGTACCAGGGCTTGTCGAGGCCGAGTTCGACGCGCACGGCCTGCACATCAGCCGCGCTGATGATGGCCCCGGTCGCGGCCCTCTTGGCCGCGACGATCTCGGCATAGTCGCCGGGCGCCGCCTGGATGATGACGAAGGAGACGAACGACACCAGCAACAAGGTGAAGGCGGTGTAGGCAAGTCTGCGTGACAGAAACGAGATCATCGCGCCCCCTGCCTTCGATGTCTGCGCCTCTCCTTACCCGGCTGCCGCCACCCTCTCCCCGTAAGAACCAGGGCAATCGCATATGGGCCTACTTTGCCAAATGATCCTCGGCGCCTCGCCTGCGGCGAGACGCCGAGGCACCACCCCTTGTATCTGCACGAGAGTGATTTTGTGCGATTGCAGCGACTGAACCTCGAACCGGATGGCCATCCGGTTCGAGGTTTGGCGAAGTCGCCCGTACCCCCTTCGGCCACAACCGTCGGTGAGCCTGGGATCTTCGCCTTTGTCACGCACGACCGAATAGTCGCTTGGCTCCAATCGCACGCACAAGGCAGGTT
>NZ_JBEBMH010000029.1:0-70200 GCF_040081985.1 Mesorhizobium yinganensis
CGATCGCCTAACTCACCATTGCCATATCCTGGAGACCGGAAACGACAGCTTCCGCTTCAGGAACAGTTCGGCAAAACCCGTCAAACCCGCGAAGGAGAAAACCAAAAACTTGACCCCGACCTGACCCAGACCCATCATCCACCCGGGTCAGTTCTCAGTGGAAACCCCGGGTCAGTTCTTCGCGGAAATCAACAGTGATGGGTTGCGCGGTGGAGACGAACGAAGTGGTGAACTCCTCAGCTATGTCGATCTCGAGCCGCGGGTTCGGCGCGATCATCCGCTGCGGGCGATCTGGACGATCGCGAACGAGGCGCTTTCGACGCTGGAGCGGGAGTTCGCTGCTCTGTGCTCGCCGATCGGACGGCCGTCGACCCCGCCGGAGAAGCTGCTGAGGGCGATGTTGCCGCAGGCGTTCCATTCGATCCGCTCTGAACGGCTTTTGATGGAACGGCTGGAATACGACCTTCTGTTCCGCAGGTTCGTCGGCATCGGTGTCGACGATGCGGCAGGGGACCATTCGGTGTTCTCGAAGAACCGCGACCGGCTGCTTGAGGGTGATATCGCGGCGATGTTCCTGGCTGCGGTGCTCGCACGGCCCAAAGTGAAGAAGCTTCTGTCCGCGGATCACTTCTCGGTCGATGGTACGTTGATAGAGGCATGGGCCTCGATGAAGAGCGTCAAGTCGGAGAACGCGACTTCTGGCGACAACTCAGGGAATCGCTCGAGCGCACCGCTGGCAGAGGGCGGCGGGCGTAGCGCTGAAGTGAATTTCCGCGGCCAGAAGCGGTCGAACGACACGCATGCCTCGACCACCGATCCCGATGCCAGGCTCTACCGCAAGGGGCAAGGCAAGGAGGCGAAGCTGTGCCTCATGGGGCACGGGCTGATGGAGAACCGGCATGGCTTGCTGGTCGATGCCTGCCTGACATTCGCCGACGGGCATGCCGAACGGGTGGCGGCACTTCACATGATCGAGCCGCACGCCGACCGGCCGCAGGCAATAACGCTTGGCGGCGACAAAGCCTACGACGCTGAAGACTTCGCCAACGAGTTGCGTTCGATGAAGGTAACGCCGCACGTGGCGCAGAACACAAACGGCCGCCGTTCGGCGATCGACGGGCGCACCACACGACATGGCGGCTATGTCGTCAGCCAGCGCATCCGCAAGCGGATCGAAGAGGCGTTCGGCTGGATCAAGACGGTCGCCGGGCAGCAGACGACCAAGTTCAGAGGCTGTGACCGTGTCGGATGGGCCTTCACCTTCAGCGCTGCCGCCTACAATCTAGTGCGGTTGCCGAAGCTGTTGGCGGTGTCGCCATGACGGCGCCAGCAGGCTGCCAACTGATCGGCCGCTGGCGGATCGTCGAGGCCGACCTGTGGGATCGCGTCTCTCTCGATCTCGCTGGGCCTGCCGTGATCACCATCGGCGCCGACAATCACGGCGAGATCGCCTTTGGCGCCCTGGAGGCCAGTCTCGATCTCGGATACGGCCCGTCCATGGTCTTCTTCACATGGGCCGGCTCCGACGAGGGGGACGAAGTCACCGGGGACGGTTCCGCCGAATTGCTCGACGACGGTTCGATCGAAATCACCTTCACCTATCACAACAGCGACGAAGCCATCCTCAAAGCCAAACGGGATACTTCTTCAACAACCTGCTAGGAGTTCGCATGGACCGCCGTTCCTTCTTGCGCGTCGGCGCGCTTATCGCTGGAGACACCAGCGCCGCTCACTTGAACAATCATAAGCCGGCTTACCTTTCTCTTCTCAACAGTCGAGGCGATAGCATGGCGGCCGCCTTTCCGCTTCAGCGCGAGCTAAGGCAGAGTGCTATTCTGGCGGGCGACGGCGGGATTACGTACGGGCCGTTCAATTTCAGAATCTTTGACGTCGAAGACGTGAAGACCTTCGTACGGTTCGGTGGTGAGCTTGCGTTTACGAATCGGCCAGCGACCGTTAAGAAGGTCAACGATGAGGCGTTCGACTTCTTCACCGTCACCTTTGCCCAACCCCTGCCTGTCAACGCATACTTTGTCGTTGCCGGAATGCGACTTGCCGAACGATCTGCCGCGGTGCGGATCGGAAAGCAACTCGATATCACAGCGCTGGATATAGAACTTTCAAAGTTCGCTGCAACGGAACAGGAACTGCGGCGCGACCTCGGGCGGGCCCTGCTGGTCGGCTTCGACCAGCCCTCGGTAGAAATGCCCCCATCCGATGGAAAAAGCTATCTCGGTTGGAGCACGGACGGCAAGCTGGTCAACCGGCTGGATGCCGAAGCCGCCGTTGACCAGGCTCAGCAAGCAGTGAAAGCGGCCCAGGCGGCCGCCGCGAGCGTCGATATCCGGCGCCTGCCCGACATCAAGACACTTAGAACGTTGAATAGCAATGTCACCAAGCTAGCGTTCCTTCCGGACAATACCGGCTTCGACTGGAAAGAGGTGGATAGCACCTCGGTAGCGTTGTTCGATCCAAACGAACATATGGTCGTAAAGGATCCGGAGACGCCGCTCTCCCTTGGCGCTTGGTACCGTCGCCTAAAAGGCGATGAACCCGGCGTGCGCGATGCATTCAAAGCAAAGGGTGATGGCATTGCCGACGACACCGCAGCCCTTCAGGACGCTATACACTGGATGGAGTATTACCCACTTCGATCCCGCGCGCTGACGTGGGAGCGCGGCATTTACAGTATTTCGCAGCTCAAAATCCCTAATGAGATCGCCGGTATCTCGTTCAACGGCAGAAGTTTCTGGGACTCCACAATCATGTGCCGGGAAAGCGGGGGCGAGCCGGTAATCCGCAACTCATCTCAAGAGTTCAAGATGTTTCACATGTCTTTAATGTCAGCACGGCCGAACTCAGAAAACTGGGCCAACCACAAGAACGGCCTGCACAACGATAAGGGTATCGGCGAGACGACCGACGTCGACGTGACGATCGGCCGCTGCCGGATCGCTGGGTTTTACCAAGGTATCTATCACAAGGGCCGCGGCTTGGCTGCGCACAACAACCACTTTGCATCGTGCCACTTTGGGATCGGCCTCGACTGGCCGAGCCTCGGTGACTATAAGCCGAGCGATGTCTCCGGCGTAGACGTTTTCGACGACCACATGGGCTTTCGCGGCATTGCGATTTCCAACACGCGCTTCCACTCGATGAGCTATGCCGCTGTCGCCAATATTGGGGCAAACGCCAACAAGATCGCGAACCTGAAGATCAACGATATCGTTCTCGACATCGGTTGCCGCATCTTCTACGGTCACCTCGGCCTACATGGCTCGATAACAGATTCCGTCTCAACGCTTTCGGCCACCGAGATCCTCGAACTCACGGGTGGCCGCGATTTCAACGTTTCCGGCATCGTAGGAGGCGGAAATGCAAAGGGCGGCGCCAGAACGCCTCAGAATCTGATCAAACTTACCGAAGGGCTCTTTATTGGCGGCCGCTTCTCCAACATGGTGCTTTCCAACAGCGAGGAGCACGCCATCCGCGACACCTCGACGCGCCTCCGAGGCGTGACCTTTTCTGACATCACCTTCCACGACGTGGGTTTCGACGCGCCGGCCACTTCGCGCGCGTTCAGCTTCGGTTCGCAGAACTCTGACATCGAAATCATCAATGCGAAACTAGTGGGCAGCGATACGTTGCAGGGAATTGTCGGCAACAACTACAGCAACAACCGCATCCGCGCGATCAACCTGTCTAAGGAAGGTAACGAAAGTCCGTGGATTGTCGGCTCTACCATCATTCTTGTCGGCAAACGGCAGAGATACTCTCCAGCACGGGTCAACGCTACGAACGTCATAGCCAGCAGCGCCAGACCGCTCGAATGGTTCTATCTCGACGACGAACTCATCGAGATCGGCGGTGGTATCACCGCACAGGCGACGGCTGCTGGTAACTGCCAAGTTGACCTCTCGCTCCCGGTGGCGACATTGTTCACCCAACCGGAGCAGGCCTGGGGCGCGCTGGTTGCGGCAACGGCCGGCCTTAATGTCGCTGGTTCGGTCGTCGCAAACGGCACGATGCTCCGACTGCGTTGGCTTGCCCCAAACACCAACAATATTAGGTTCAGCTTCAGGGCATGCTATCGTCTCATCTGAATAACTGAAGAGAGCGGTTCGATATGTACGGTTGGTTTTACTACGAGACAGACGGACACTATCAAGGTCCGTACCCGACTAAGGAGGATGCCACCGCCGCCGGGCGGGTCATGACGCCTGCCGAGCGGGCCTTCTGGATCATGGAGGGGAAGAGGCCGCCCTTTGCCTTTCCCGACGCTGATCAGTTGCTTGCGCTTTTTGTTGAGGTCAACAGCGAGTTGGGAACGGCAGAGAGACCTTTCGGCATCGAAGGAGTCAAGATCACCCCCGAGCAAAAGGCCCATCTCGAGGTGGCATTCCGCGATCTGTTCAGCGGCTGGATGGAGCAGTACCAGATCCGCTTCCGGATTGAGAGGTTTCGCACCATACAGAACGTGGAACTCGTGGCGGACCATGTCGAAAACGATGCATGTGGCGCTATCACTGCCGCGGCGCTCAGCTGAACCAAGGCACTGACCCTTGCATCTTTTTCGGCTCGCTGCGGACCGATCTTGCCGTTGGTGCGGACGTCGTTCGGCTGCTCCAGCCACTGGCGTTGAGGCCGCACTCCAGGCGATCGAGGCCCCCCGATTGAGACCGGCGAAAGGGGGTGGCAGATGGAGTTGGCGCGTGAGCAAGCGCGTTATGAGGCCGCGCTGGCGCGGCGCCAACAGGAAGCGGTCGATCCCGATAACCGTGTGGTGGCCCTTTCAATTGCCCACAAGCTCGGCGGCGTCTTTGGTCAAGGGAATCGAATGAGTTGAGATCATAGGGCTGCGAGGATTTTGGCGAGGTAGTTGTCGTCCTAACCGGCGATGAGGCGCTTGGATTTGAGGCTGTCCTTGCTGGGCGCTCCGCGCAGGGCATTGAGGGCGGCGCGCCTGACGGGAGAGGAGTTGGCGGGAGCGTTTTTCTTGCGGATGCGGCAGTCGTCCTCGCGGAACTGGACGTCGAGCACTTAGTGCAGGCCGTTCTCGACGCTCCAATGGGGGCGGATGGCGGCACCGAGCTTGTCCGCCTCGGCGGGAAGCGAGGAGATGTAGAAGCGTCGCTCGCGCTCCTCGCCCTTGGCGCTCTGGCGCCGCGCGACGACCGTGACGACGCGGCGCAGGCCCTTCCAGTCGGGATGGCGCTCTTTGAGCCAGGCAAGGTCCTCGACGGCTTACACCTCGCGCGTCTCGATGCGGCCGTGATCGCCATCGACGCTCGACGCTTTGGAGACGGCGACATCGGCGAAGCCGCGCGCCAATTGCTCCGTGAACAAAAGCTCCACGTCGTCGTGCAGGCTCCCCGTAAGCGTCCGATGATGACCGCCTTTCGGCGGACAGGCTGGATCGGGTAGGGAACCAGGCCGGGGCGCTGCGATAGTGTCCACTAATCAGGGTAATGGACACGGTCGTCATGGGCGCCGCGGCTGAGGAACGACTTGTTGAGGAGACCGGCGCCGGCGGCGGATGTTCAGCGATGAGCAGAAGCGGGGGATGGTGGCCGAGTGCGACGAGGCGGGCGCGTCGGTATCGCAGGTCGCGCGTCGGCACGACGTGAACGCGAACCTGCTGTTCACCTGGCGTCGGCAGTTAGCGCCTGAGGCGTTGCCTGCGCCATTGGACCTGATCCCGATCGGCGTCGACGAAGCGCCGAGCACGGCGCCTGTCGAGGCGAAGGCGCCGGGGCGTCGCGGGGCCATCGAGATTGCCCTGCCGAACGGCGTGCGGGTGCGGGTGGACGCCTCCGTCGACGAGCGGGCGCTGCGCAGGGTGCTCATGGCGGTGAAGGCGGCCGGATGCCCGACCTGCGGGGGTGTGGATATGCGCAAGATCGGCGAGGACGTGCGCGAGGTGCTGGAGCACGTGCCCTCGCACTTCAAGGTGATCGTCCACATCAGGCCCAAGCTGAGCTGCCGGGCCTGCGAGACGATCGTCGAGCCGCCCATGCCCTCGCTGCCGGTCGAGCGGGGACGGATGGCCCCCAAGCTGATGGCCCACGTGCTGGTCGCCAAGTACTGCGATCACCTCCCGCTGCATCGCCAGAGCGCCATCTACGCCCGCGAAGGCGTGGAGCTGGACCGCCCCATCCTGGCCGATACGGTCGGTCACGCCGCCTTCCTCCTGAGCTGTCTGGGAGAGGCTGTCGGCGCCCGCGCGCGAGCGGGCTCCGTGCTCCACGCCGACGACACACCGGTGAAGGTGCTCGATCCGGGCCGCGGTCAGACCAAGGAGGGACGACTCTGGGTGCTGGTGCGCGCGGCGAACGCCCGTGGGGTTCACCCGAGCCGCCGATCGCCTACTACCGCTACTCGCCCGATCGCAAGGGCGAGCGGGCCGCGCAGCTGTCGGCGCCTGCCGCGGTTATCTACACGCCGACGGCTACGCGGGCTTCGGCCGGCTCTTCGCAGGCTCCGACACCGAGACCGGCTCCCCGCGGCTGATCGAGACGGCGTGCTGGGCCCACGCCCGGCGCGAGATCTACGACCACGCCGTGGGATCGGCGCTGGGCAAGGAAGCGCTGGAGCGTATCGCAGCCCTCTTCGCCGTCGAGGCCGAGATCAACGGCCGCCGGCCCGAGCAACGTCTGGCCGAACGCCAGGTCCGATCGGTTCCCGTGCTCGCCGAGCTGAAGGCCTTCCTGGAGACGGGCCTGACGCGGTTCAGCCGCGCGAGCGAACTCGCCAAGGCCTTCCGCTACAGCTTCAGACGCTGGCAGGCGCTTACCCGCTATTCCACCGACGGCCGGCTCGAGATGACCAACAACGCCGCCGAACGCGCCATCCGCCCGCTCGCCGTCGGGCGCAAGAACTGGCTCTTCGCAGGCTCCGACACCGGCGGCGAGCGCGCGGCGCTCATGTACACCATCATCGAGACCGCCAAGCTCACCGGCGTAAACGTCGAGGCCTACCTCGCCGATGTCATCGAGCGCATCGGCGACCATCCGGCCCGCTGCATCGACGAGCTGCTGCCCTGGAATTGGAAGGCTGCCATCTGAGCAAGGGCCGTCATCCGACGCTTACTCTGTTGCGGAAATTGGCACTGATTGGTCCCTCATTGGGATCAAAAGTGGAGAGGTTGAGTTCAGGAGGAGTGAGGGGAATTCTGCGGCGTTCGGGCGGAGGATGATGTCATCAGACGCGAGGAAGTCCCTGATGAGGCTGCGTTACCTGAGATACTTTATTACCGTGCCTGAGGAACTCAGTTTCAAGCGAGCCTCGACAAGGCTGCACATCGAGCCATCGCCCATGTCGCGTGCGATCGGGAAGCTGGAAAACGACGTTGGCGTCGAATTGCTGCAACGTAAGAAGGGACGGATCAGGTTGACGGAGGCTGGCGATGCATTCCGCAAGGAAGCCCGCCGCATCCTCAGTCTCTAGGAGGAGGCCAGGATATACGCCCGGGCAGTCGCAGTCAGCAATCATGGCCGACTGCGGGTCGGTCTTGCCGACAACCTTGCCCAGCCGCACATCACGAGGCTTCTGTCGCTGTGCCGGGAAGAGGAGCCGCTCACGGTCGTCAATATCACTGAGATGGCGGCGGGCGAACTGCTGGCGGCCGGCGAAGCTGTCGCGGGCATCGCCAAAGAGGAAGTCTGGTCGGAGCCCCGTCATCGCCATCGCGCGTCATCTTCCGCTCCTGTCATTCGACAAGGTGCCGCTTGCCGATGTGCCGCGTTATCCGCTGATCCTGTGCCATCCTGAGCGCTGTGAAAGCGGCTACAAGCAAATCCTTGTCGCTTCACCGCCTCGTTACCGGTGCCGACATTGCCGACCGAGCTTCCGCTGCCGGCCACGACACTCGTATTGCTGTTGGAATTCGCAAGCACCGCTGCAACCGCACCGGCGACCGTGAGAAGCGCCTGCGTGCCCAGACATTGCTGGGCGTTGCGGCGGCGCTCGCCGCTGACGCAGGGAATGCGTAGGCGTCGCTGATCCATCCGATGCCTCCTTCGGTGCTGCCGCCGCCTGACTGCTGCCGGCTCCCGCCGCGACCGCTGCCTTCCGGCACGGTGCGGATCGTGCCGTCGTTGAACACGAAGGCCGTGCTGCGGATCTGACCGCGCACGCAGGACAACGTCCAGTCGCCTGACGCCGTCCCACTGACGATGGCGCAGGCCACCTCCGGAACGTCGATTCCATTGGCGGTCAGGTTGTCAGGTCCGATCAGAACCTTGAAGGGGTATGGATCGTTCACGGTCCAGTCGATCGGTACACGGCCGATCAGCGCCGTCATGGAGATCGAGCCCATCAAAGTGAAGTTGATGGGGACTGTGTAGACTGGGCGCGAGGTCGGAGTTTCGGTCGCCGCAGCCTTCTCTTCATCCCCGTCGTTGTCGTTCTCCCCAAGCCCGAAGCTGGTCGGGAAGCGGAAGACATCGCCCGACGTGCCGCTCCTGCGCTCGCGTCTTGCGTCGTCCGGTTCGATCCATTGCGTGCCGCTGTCGTCGGTCTCCAGCCCGACCCCGACCGGCAGTTCGGTCGAGCCGAATCCTTCGATCCGCCGCTGCAAGTCCTGCAACAGCGATTGCGTCCGATTGCGCTCGCCGGAGACCTGTTCGCGTTCCTGCCGAAGTTGGTTACGCTCGTTGCTCAGCGCGCTTTCGATGCGTCGATCGATGAAGCCCTCGCGGGCGCGCAGTCGCTCGTTCTCCGCCCTTTGCGTGCGATTGTCCGAGAGCGCCGTCTGAAGCTCCTGCCTCAACTGCCTGACCAGACCGACGAGCGTGCGACGGTGTCGCGTGGCGTGTCGCCCTCAATGCCGAGCGCACGCGCTTGCTCCTACGTGAGTTGGGGGCCACCATCTCCAGTGGACTGCTCTTCGCCGTCCGAGAACAGCCTGATCCCGACAAAGACCAGCAGCAGCGCCATCGGGATCATAAGCCATTTGAGGAGACTGTCACTTCTCATGATTGCCTCCACGCTTGCTGCCCGAAGCCGGAAAGCGGCTCGGCCTCATGTCGATCTGGCCGACCACCGGCAACAGGGATTCGGCAAGGCTACGCCCCCTGGTCACCAGATAGACGACGGAGGTATCGTTCGGCGTCCCGCTGGTACCGAGCGCATCCTGCTGGACGGTCGCCGTCGCGAAATCGCCCTGCAAATCTCTCGGGTCGAGCACCAGTCAGCGCTTCGAACTGTTTTTGAGACGCACGGCCGTCACCCAGAACTCGTCCAGACACCAGCTTGCGAGCGGACTCGCGCGTATCGGTAGTGTCGGCAGAAGCGCATCAAGCTCAAGGTTGCGCTTGATGTTCACGCGCGCGACGCTGGCGACCGGCTCGACGGTCCTGAGCGGGGCGTAAAGGGTCTGCGATGCGTAGCGTCAGCACGACGGGAACAGGGGTTTCTCGCGCTGGGGCTGGCGACGCCGTGTCGGCCCTGGCGCTTTCGCGATCGGTTGCCGCGCCGAGATCGCCATAACGGATCGGCGTGGTTTCTCCCTCGACAATCCGCACCGGCTCCAGCGGCGGCTGGTCCGGCTTCGCCGCTCGGCGACGATGTCCACCAGGATCAGTGCGCCGGTGTCGGCATCCTGCAACTGGAGCTGGTCGGCTCGATCGGCTCACCGGCGCGCAGATAGATCGCGCCGGCAGCACTCTGCGCCTTCAGACGCTTGCCTACCGAAGGCGGGATGTCGACGCGGACATTGCGGTCGATGAAGATCACTCGCTCCCGATCGACGCGGAGCGGCACGGCCAGCGGCAGCCGCTCCGAGCGCGGGATATCCAGCGCCTGCGCCGGCATTGCGACCGACGCCGCGAGAGCCAGGGCGAGAGGGACAAAAATACGTCTCATTGTGGATCTCCCGTGGATCGTCGAACAGGCCCCTCGACGGCGGAGCGGAAGCGGCGGCATCAGGAGGTTCGATGCGCTGTGGCAGGTCGCTATGGCAGTTGAGGACCTGGCCGAAGGGATTGTGCTGCGGATCGACGTCCGTGCGCGCGACCTTGATCGTGTAGCGAACGAGCGCGCGCTTGACCTGCTTCTACGCGAAATACTCGTCCGCCGCGACATCCAGCGTGATGACCCAGTCCTGATCGGAGACGGTCTTCACGCGCAGCGTCGGTCCTCGCCGTAACCGCAGCCGGGTATCTCGTAGATGCCGCGGACACGCTGGCGAAGCTCGCCGAGCGACCGCCGGTAGTCGTAGTCGCGCCTGACGGTATCCCGTTTCCAAGAGTTGCCGAACAACGTCAAAAAACGCGGCATCCGAACGATATGGTTCGAGATCGAACGTCCGTGGAGAGACAAAATGAGACGCTCAATCAGTCTCAAACGCCTGAAAAAATTTAGGAAATGAGACTTAAAGCGATAATCAACTATTTGTTGAGAAGTCAACGTGGAGCGGGTAGCGGGAATCGAACCCGCGCGATCAGCTTGGGAAGCTGACAAGCTACCATTACATCATACCCGCGCAGCAGCTTCGATAACACGCGGGTCGGCATGGCGGCAATCGCCTTTCGTGCCTCAGCCAAGGATGTTTGACCTTGATGCCGGCGGCGCGAGCGCCTATGCGGCGAAGATGCAAGGAGGCGAATCGTGTCCGGCCTGACAAGATTTCTCGGCGACTCGCCGTTGCGCGTGTTCTTGAAACTGCTCGTCGTCTCGTTCCTGGTAGGGGTCGTGATGAGCGCCTTCGGCTGGTCGCCCTTTGACGTGCTGCAATGGATCGAGGATACGCTGATGCGTATCTGGAGCATGGGCTTCGCCACCGTCGACCGCTTCGTAGGCTATCTTGCCCTCGGCGCGGCGATTGTCATTCCAGCCTTCATCATCCTTCGCCTGCTGAGCTATCGGCGGTAAGCGAAGGGACCTCGGGCGAATTCCACCGCCGTTGGCTTCCGTCAGCAGGTTTATGGAAAGCCCTCATACGGCTGGACGGCGGCTTCGACCGTAAGCAGCAGCCGCGCAAGTTCGGCTTGACGGTGCGTGTGCGTCTTCTCGAAAATGCGCTGCAGATGGATGCGTACCGTCGAAAGCGTGATCGACATGGTGTCGGCCACGGATTGGAGGCCCTCGCCGCGCATCACCTCGCACGCCACGGTCGACTCGGTCCGCGTCAGTCCGTAGATGTTGCGCAACATGGAAGCCAGGTCCCGCGGCTGGCGTTCAACGTCGACGATCACGGCCATCGCCCCTACGGTTGGAAACTCCTCCGCGCCGGTTTCGGTGGGCACCACATGAACCACGAAAGGCCGTCGTGCCGACGGACGCGTCACCGTCAGCGAACCGCTTTTTCTGGGGCCGCTTGCGGTCCTGGCGGCGGCACGGTTGATCAGATGCTGCAAGGCGGCATTTTCGTCCCGGCGCATCGCGTACAACAGGCCCGCTCCGAGCGCCAGGCCATCCTCGGTGGAGGCAATGCGCTCCATGGCCCGGTTGGCAAACAGCATCGCGCCGTTTTCGGCGAAAAGCACCAGCCCGTGCGCCATGCGGTTCAGCGATCGCAACGTGCCGCGCTGCTGGGACGCAACCGCGCCCATGCTCGATTGCACGCGCAGCGCCTGCTGCAGATGCGGCACAAGCAAACGCATGAGACGCGCCTTCTCGTCGTCTGCCGCGGGCGCCAGGCGAGATCGCCACCCGATGCCGAGCCACGCGATCCTGTCCTCGTCGCGAACGAGGCTTGCGAAGACGCCGTCGCCAATGTTGTTCGGCACCGCCCAGTCGCAAAAGAACTCGGAGCGGCGCTGCTCGGCAGGCGCCACGATGTCCCCGTAGCGGAAGACGTTTCCCGCCGGCATCTGTTCGATGGCGGAAGCAAACGGGTCCATCCGGCCGTAGTAGGCATTGTAGCTGTCCACGGAAGCGTGATCCTGTCCGACGCTTGCATGAAGGGCCTGGCTCGACTGTCGCGAATGAACCAGCAAGGCGGCGCATTCGCCGTCGAACGCGGCAACAAGATTGCTCAGGGCCTGTCGCCATAGCGATGCGTCGAGCGCCGCATCGTAGATACCGCTGACCAATTCCGAAAAAAGCACAAGCGATGTCGACATGCCAGCCCAACGCCCGGTTCGTCATCCCGTCCGCGCGACTGTACCATCGGCGTAGTATGTTCGCATGAGGAAATCGCGCGGGGAGTGTGCCACAAATGCTCGGGGAGTGCCCGGGAAGGAACGGGCAAGCAGCAAGCCCGGGCCGACCTGACCGGGGCGGTCGATCGGCCTAGGGAAGTTTTCACAGCTTCATCACGGTGAATCCGATGACCTCATATGTCGTCAATGACAAGTCCAGGCCGACGAACGAATATTTGAATGCCTTGGTGTGGGATGGTCAGCACTGGCAGAACATTCTCACCAGCGGCAACGGCAACGTCATCACCTATTTCTTCGACAATGATGTCACGGCCTGGGCCGACGCCGAGAAGAACGCCTACCGCGTCGCGCTGCAGTCCTGGGCCAATGTAGCCAATCTGACCTTCCAGGAAGTCTTCGACGAATCCCAGGCCAACATGGTCGAGCATTCGGTACCGAACTCGACCTTTTCGCCGGCAGCGGGCACCATAACCCTTGCCGATCACGATACGCCGCAACTCGCCGTCAGCAACCAGGAGCAGGGACGCTACAACTACGAAGCCTACTCGCTCCAGTCTCAGGGCGGCACGCTCGGCTATAACACAGCCGGGCTGGTGGTCGGCGGGCAGGGCTATTCCACCTTCGTCCACGAACTCGGCCATGCGCTCGGCCTTGCGCATCCGCACGACACGGGCGGCGGCTCGGGCGTCTTTCCCGGCGTGACCCCCGGCGCGGCATTCGGCGACCTCGGCGACAACAATCTGAACCAGACCGTCTACACGGTCATGTCCTATAACCGCTTCGAGCAGGTGGCCGGCGATTCCAGCTACGGCTATTACTCTGGCCCGATGGCCTTCGACATTGCGGCGATCCAGTATCTCTACGGTGCAACCATCCACAATACCGGCGGCGACACCTACTGGCTGCCCGACACCAATGGCGCGGGAACGTACTGGACCTGCATCTGGGATACCGCCGGGACCGACACCATCGCTTATGGCGGCGGCGGCAATGCAACGATCGACCTGCGCGCGGCGACCCTGGACAATTCCGACATTGGCGGCGGTGCGCTCAACAGTGTTACCGATCCCGCCACCAACACGCGCTATCATGGCGGCTTCACCATCGCCAACGGGGTCCTGATCGAGAACGGCAGCGGCGGATCCGGCAACGACACCATCTCCGGCAACGATGCCCTGAATCAACTGAGCGGCAATGGCGGCGACGACACCCTGAACGGGCGAGGCGGCTTCGACTATCTTTCCGGCGGCACGGGAAACGATCTTTATCTGCTCTACGACGTCAATGGCGGGGCGTATGACAACGTCGCCGAGGTAACCGATCCGGCAGGCGGCATCGATACCGTCTGGGTGAAGCGGGTGGCCGGCGGACCCGACCACTACAATTTTCAGGTCGGCGTCGAGAACGGCGCGCTTGTCGATCCGACTTCCAACGGTTTCACCCTGACCGGCAACGATCAGGCCAACCAGATGTTCGACGACATCGGCTCCAACACGCTCAGCGGCCTGGGCGGCAACGACATGCTGGATGGCGGCAACGGCAATGACACATTGGAAGGCGGTGCCGGCATCGATACGTTGAAAGGCGGGAACGGCAACGACGTCTACAATTTGTTCGACGTGACGAACGGCGCCTACGACACGGTCGTCGAATACGTCTCCTCCGGCAACGGCGGCAAGGACACCGTCCTCGTAAGGGATGTGAGCGCCACGGTCCGCTCCTACACCATGACCGCGAACGTCGAGGTCGGCGCGATCATCGGCGCCAACGCGTCGGGCTTCAGCCTGCACGGCAACGGTTCCGACAACACGCTCTTCGATGACATCGGCGACAACTGGCTATTCGGCGAAGGCGGCAACGACACGCTGGATGGCGGCAACGGCCAGGATTTCCTGCTCGGTGGCGCTGGCAACGACAGATACAACCTGAACGACCGGCCGGGGGGTGCCTACGATCTGGTTTCCGAGAACGCGAACGAGGGAAATGACCACGTCATTCTCACCCCTATTCACATCGATGGCTGGTCGGACTCCTATGTGCTTCCCAGCAATGTCGAGTCCGCGGAAATTACCGGCAGCCTGAACTTCAACCTCTTCGGCAACGTGGGCAACAATACGCTTTACGGCAACACGGGCGCGAACGAGCTTCACGGCAATTCAGGCAACGACAAGCTTGCCGGCTATACCGGCCTCGATACCCTGTTCGGCGGCGCAGGTGACGACAAGTACTATCTGGACGACCTCGCGACGGCAACGTCGACCCCTTATGACGTGGTGGTCGAGAACCCGAACGACGGCATCGACACGGTCTTTGTCACCGCCCGTCACAACCCGAGTTTCATAGCCGATTTCTATGCTCTGACCGACAATGTGGAGAATATGACCGTCTCGGGGTCGATTGCCTTCGAGTTGGACGGCAACGGACTTGCCAATGTGATGACCGGCAACGACGCCGCCAATGTTCTGCAAGGGCTGGACGGGGACGATACACTGATCGGGGATGGCGGCGCCGACGACCTGTTCGGCGGCAGCGGCCTCGATACGGCGAGCTATTCAACGGCGCTTGCCAGTGTGCTCGCGTGGCTGGAAAATGCCGCGTCCAATACGGGTGACGCGGCTGGCGACTTTTATGACTCCATCGAAAACCTGGCCGGCACCAAATATGACGACGATCTCCGCGGGGACGCTCTCGCCAACAGGTTGAGCGGCGATGTCGGCAACGATACGCTTAAGGGCGGAGTTGGCGCCGACCATCTCGACGGCGGCGACGGCATCGACACGGCGTCCTACGCCAACGCCACAGGCGCGGTGGTCGCCAGCCTCGCCAACCCGTCGATCAACAGTGGCGAGGCGGCCGGCGATACCTATGCCTCGATCGAAAATCTTGTCGGCTCCGCCTTCAACGATGCGGTGAACGGCGACAACGCCGTCAACGTCATCCGCGGCCGCAATGGAGTGGACACGATCAAGGGGTATGGCGGCAACGATACGCTCTATGGCGATGACGCCAACGACGTGCTGATCGGCGGGACCGGAGCGGACACCCTGATCGGCGGCACCGGCAGTGACACCGCCTCCTATGCCGGCGCCACTTCAGGCGTCGTCGCCAGCCTCGCCAACCCCGCGATCAACAGCGGTGAGGCCAAGGGAGACAGCTATTCGTCGATTGAAAACCTGACCGGTTCGAGCTTCGACGATTCCCTGCTAGGCGACAATGCCGGGAACGTGCTCAACGGCGGTGCCGGTGCCGACGTGTTCAAGAGCTATGGCGGCAACGACTCTCTTACCGGCGGGGCGGACAAGGACGTTTTCGTCTTCAATTCGGCGCTCGATGCGGCGACGAATGTCGACACCATTGCCGATTACAACGTGGCCGACGATACGATCCAGCTCGACAACGCTGTGTTCACGGCCTTCGCGTCCACCGGCGCTTTGCTCTCAGGCTACTTCAAGGATATCGCAACCGGAGTGAAGGACGCCAACGACCGGATCATCTACAACTCCGACACGGGCGGGCTCTACTACGATGCCGACGGCTCGGGCAATTCGTTCGGCAACGTCAAGTTCGCGATGTTGACGGGATCACCGCTGCTTACGGCAGCGGAATTCGTCGTGATCTGACCGGGATATGCAAAGCTGCCGGACCGCTTCGGCGGCGTCTGTCAGGCGACGCCGCCGCGAGGGTCGGCGGTAGGGTCGAAGGGCCTCAGGCGAATTCCGACGCCACCTCGAACAGGATGGAGTGGCGCGCGGCGAGTGCGGCTATGTCACGCGAATAGCCGCCGCCGATCACGCCACAGACCGGCACGCCGAGCGCGCGGAAATGGCCGATCACCATGCGGTCGCGGGCGCGAAGTCCTTCGTCGGAAAGCGCCAGCCGGCCGAGCCTGTCCTCCACATGCGGATCGACGCCCGCATTGTAGAAGACGATGTCCCATCGGCCCTTTTGGGACAGCAGCGACAAGGCGCTCGACAGGTGTTGGGTATATTGAGCATCACCCGTGCCGTCGGGGAGGGCGATATCAAGGTCGGAGGCCACCTTGCGCACGGGATAGTTCTTCTCGGCATGCATCGAGAAGGTGAAGGCGCGTGGTTCCCTGCCAAGAATGTCGGCGGTGCCGTCGCCCTGATGCACGTCGAGGTCGACGACGAGGACCCGCGCTGCCGGGCGCTCGGCAAGCAGGTCGAGTGCAGCGATCGCTACGTCGTTCAAGGTGCAGAAGCCGGCGCCATGCGCGTGGCGTGCGTGATGGCTGCCGCCGGCGGCGTTGCAGGCGATGCCATGGGCCAGCGCCAGCCGCGCGGCCAGCATCGTGCCGCCCGCCGCGCGCCGGGCGCGGCGCGACACACGCTCGCCGACTGGAAAGCCGATCTCCCGCTCGATCCGTTCCGGCACCTGGTATGCCATCACCTGATCGACATAGGAGGGATCGTGCGCCCGCTTCAGCGCGGTCATTTCGGCGAATGGCGGCTCGACATGCACCGAGCGCGCCAGCAGTCCGGTCGCCTCGAGCCGTTCGACCAGCGCCCTGTATTTTCCCATCGGGAAGCGATGGTCGGCGGGGAAATTGGCGTCGTAGTCGGGATGGCTGACGATGTGGAGGCTCATGTCCGGGAAACCTATCGTGCGGCCGCCATTTCGCAAATCATCTGCCGGCCTCACGGGTTTAGGGTCAAGGGCGAGACCTGGCCGTCTTCCCTATTGACATCGAAGCTTGCGAACGAAGCCGTGATGGTTGTCAGAGCGGCCGTGTTGCCCAGTGTTCGGTCCGTGTGTCGCGCAACGCCGCTATGTTCGTTACTCCCTCCCGCTGAAGCAGTTGGAGCATGTCATGCAGGATGCGGCCGGGCAGGGCGGGGCCGCCATAAATCAGGCCGGTATAGAGTTGGACGAGGTCCGCGCCGGCCTTGATCTTCTCCAACGCGGTCTCAGCGGAATCCACGCCGCCGACGCCGATGATCGCGGTTTTCGGCCCGAGCAGCCGGCGCATTTTCGCAAGTACGATGGTGGAGCGCTCGAACAGCGGTTTTCCGGAAAGCCCGCCTGTCTGTTTCGCCTGCACGGCATCGGCGAGCCCTGCACGGGAAAGCGTCGTGTTGGATACGATCACGCCGTCGATCGGATGCGCGAGCACTTCGGCGGCCACGTCCTGGAACTCGGTATCGACCAGATCCGGGGCGATCTTCAGGAAGATCGGCCGTGCCCGGTGCTGCGGGTCGGCGAGCCCTTGCCGCGCCGCGACGACCCGGCCGAGCAGTTCGGCCAATTCCCTGCGGGCCTGCATGTTACGCAGCCCGGGCGTGTTGGGCGACGAGATGTTGACCGTGAGATAGGAGCAGAGCGGCGCGAAACGCCTGATGCCAGCCTCGTAGTCGGCGATGCGATCCAGACTGTCCTTGTTGGCGCCGATGTTGACGCCGACGATGCCGGCCTTGCCGCGGCGAGCGATCAGCCGCGCCGCGCAGGCGTTGTGCCCTTCATTGTTGAAGCCGAGCCGGTTGATGACGGCGCTGTCGCGCACCAGCCGGAAAATGCGGGGTTTTGGATTGCCGGACTGCGGCAGCGGGGTGACCGAACCGATCTCCGCAAAGCCGAAGCCGAGCGACAGGATGCCGTCGGGAACCTCGCCGTTCTTGTCGTAGCCGGCCGCCATGCCGAGCGGATTGGGGAAATCCAGCCCCGCCACGCGGATAGCAAGGCGCGCGTCGCGCGGCGCGGGCCGGGCCAGCGGCATGCCGCATTTCAGTGCCCTGATCGACAGGCCATGCGCGGTCTCGGGATCTAGGCCGAACAGAAGCTGCCGGCCGGCCCGCTCGAACAACCCCGTCACGCTTCGAAATCCGGGAAGACATGGCCGTCCGCGCCGAGCGGCAGCGGCTTGACCCACCGCACGGCGCCGAGGTCGAGCGGGGCGTAGAGATGCGGAAAGAGCTCGCCGCCGCGCGACACTTCAAACTTAAGCGCCTCGCCGAGTTTTTCGGCATCGACCGCGACGAGGAGGAGATCGTCCTGGCCGGCGAAATGCCGCCGCGCCGTTTCGGGCGCCTGGGCGGCGGTCGAGAAATGGATGAAGCCGTCAGCAAGATCCACCGGCGCGCCGGTGAAAACACCTTGGCCTTCGGCCTCCCGCCACAGCGCTTGCGGACAAATCTTGTAGACGGTCTTGTGCATTACCGCGCTATAGGCCGAACTGGCACGCCCGAAAAGCCGGGATGAAGGGGCTTCGCAATTCCGGCATAAAGTCGTGGCAGGTTTTCCACTACAGAATCCCATGGAGGACGCCATGCGCCTGCTTCCCCTCATGACCATATCACTTGCGGCGGTGGTCCTATCGTCCGGGGCCTTCGCGCAAGACGACCGCTACGTGCTCGAAAAATCCGGGGACGGTTTTGTCCGCATGGACCGCAAGACCGGCGAGATGTCGACCTGCGCGCAGGACGGTGCGTCGCTGGTCTGCAAGCTGGCGGCCGACGAGCGTACCGCCTACCAGGACGAGATCGACCGGCTGCAGCAGGACATGAAGGTGCTCGACGAGCGGGTGGCCAAGCTGGAGAATTCGCTGGCCTCAAGGTTGGAATCCACACTTCCGAGCGAGGAGGAATTCCAGAAGGGTCTTGGCTATATGGAGCGTTTCCTGCGCAGCTTCCGGGACACGGTGCAGGGTTTCGACAAGGAACCGATGAGCCAGGGCGGTTCGGCGGGCCCGGACAAGACGTGACAAACCGAACATTCGCTGCTTTGGGGTCGGGCAGCCGGCCATAAGCAGTGTATCCGGGCCCTTTACCGCTTGAAATGGCGGACCGCAGCCGCATAATTGCGGCACGCATTCCGCTCCAATCAGAAAAAGGCGCAAGCGGGGTCGGGAGGGACATTTGCCGGCTGGCTACAGGTTCGTGATTGCGGATGATCACCCGCTGTTTCGTGGTGCGCTGAAGCAGGCGCTTACGGGTCTGGACGGCGTCGCCGAAATTCTCGAGGCCGGCGATTTCGAGACGACGAAGTCGCTGATGAGCCGCAATGACGATCTCGACCTGTTGCTGCTCGATCTTTCCATGCCCGGAGCGTCCGGGCTGTCCGGCCTGATCTCGCTGCGCGGCATCCATGCGTCGGTGCCGGTGGTCGTCGTTTCGGCGCATGATGACGCCGAGACCATCCGCCGTTCGCTCGAACTCGGCGCGTCGGGCTTTATCTCGAAGTCGGCGAGCATGGAGGACATCCGCGCCGCCGTGACGGCCGTGCTGGCGGGGGATATCGCAGCACCCGTCGGCGTTGATCTCGGCACCGAGCAGGACCCGGAGATTTCGGAGCTGATCCGAAAACTGCAATCGCTGACGCCGCAGCAGACGCGGGTGCTGGGCATGCTCGCCGACGGGCTGCTCAACAAGCAGATCGCCTACGAACTCGGCGTCTCCGAAGCAACGATCAAGGCGCATGTCTCGGCGGTGCTACAAAAACTCGGCGTCGACAACCGCACGCAGGCGGTGATCATGCTGTCGCGCATTGGGTCCGATCCGCTGCCGTCGATCAGTTGAGCATTTATTTCAGCAGACACAGGCTTTGAGAGCGCCCGCTCCTATTCCGCCGCCGGCGCCATGCGCCGGACGCGGGTCATCAGAGACCGCAGGGCGGCGGGTTTCACCGGCTTGTTGATCACCGGAACTTCCAGTGCGTCGGCGGCCGCCCGGACCTCGTTCGATCGGTCGGCGGTCACCAGGATCGCGGGTGTCCTCTCGCCCCAGCGGTCGCGCAGTCTACGGATGAGGTCGAGCCCGGTTTCGCCGTCGAGGTGATAGTCGGCGAGGATGAGGTCGATCCGGCCTGGCCGCCATGAGGCGCCAAGAATGTTCTCCGAGCCGGTCGCCGTCTCGACGTGGCAGCCCCAGCCCTCGAGCAGCAGCCGCATGCCTTCGAGAATACGCGCGTCATTGTCGACGCACAGCACGGACAATCCGCCGAGAGCGCCGGAAGCGGCGGGACGCGGCCTCGCCTCTTTCAGGGGGATCGGCTCGGAGGCCGCCGACACCGGCAGGATGACGGAAAAGCGTGTGCCCTTGCCGCGTCCCGAATCGATCTGGATTTCCAGCCGCAGGACGCGGGCGATGCGGTCGACGATGGAGAGGCCGAGGCCGAGCCCCTGCGCCTCGCGCGCACCCTCGTCCAGTCGGGTGAATTCGCCGAAGACGCTGTTCAGCTTGTCGATGGGAATGCCGATGCCGGTGTCGAAGATCTGGATCTCGGCAAGATCGCCCCGCCGCCGGACCCCGACCAGCACTGTGCCGGCGCGCGTGTATTTGATGGCGTTGGACACCAGGTTCTGGATCAGCCGTCGCAGCAGATTGCGGTCGGTCTCGACGGTCAGCGATGACGGCACGATGACGAGTTCCAGGCGCTTTTCGCGGGCCATCGGTTGGAAATCGGTGGCGATCTGACGCAACAGCCCGTCCAGCCTGAACACGGTCTCGACCGGCTTCATAGCACCGGCATCAAGACGCGAAATGTCGAGCACCGCGCCCAAAATGGTCTCGACCGATTCCAGCGAGGATTCGATGTTGCGCGCCGCCTCGGCTGCTGCGCCTCTGCCTGCGCGTTCGATCAGCGAGGCGCAATAGAGCCGCGCGGCGTTGAGGGGCTGGAGGATGTCGTGGCCGGCGCCGGCCAGGAAGCGGGTCTTGCCGAGATTGGCTTCCTCGGCCAGCATCTGGGCCTGCGCCAGTTCCTCGTTGACGCGCGTCAGTTCGACGGTGCGCAGGCGCACGCGCTGTTCCAGCGACTCATTGGCGCGCTTCAGCGCATCGTCCGCGGCGACGCGGGCGGTGATATCCGCATAGGTGGCCACGATGCCGCCGTCCGGCATTGGATTGGACCTGAGTTCGATGATGCGCCCGCTGTGCTTCAGTTCGAGTTGCCAGGGGCTGCCGAAGCTGGTGAAGCGGTTGAGGATGGCGACCGTGGCATCCGGCGGGATCTCGCCACGCGCGGCCAGGAGGCGAAGCACCTCGTCCAACGATACACCGACACGGCCCATTTCTTCGGGCAGCGAAAAGAGCGCCCGGTACTGCCGGTTCCAGCAGGTGAGGCGGAAATCCTGGTCGAAGACGGTGATGCCCTGTTCCATTTGATCGAGCGCGATCTGCAGCAGGTCGCGATTGTGCTGCAGCGCCTCGGTCGCGTCATCGAGCAGCCGGAAGGCGTCACGCGAGGATTTGTCCTGGCGCTGGAACAGCAGCGACAGGATCAGCCTCGCCGAGGACGAACCGACCGCCGTGGCCAGCAACTGCTCCGAGAAACGCACGACCGCCATGCTCGCCTGTTCGTTGCCGTCGAGCGGCGCGCCACCGGCGACCTCGAAATTCTGGAACGACCGCTCGGTGCGCTCGACGCCGAGATATTTTGCGATAGTGTCCTTCAAATCGTTGACGGTGATCGCCGTGCGGAAACGGCGCAGGCTGGGCATCGGGCTCGCGTCTCGCGGCACGAAGACCGCCGCCTGGATGCGTTCGAGCGGGATCGATGCCCGAGACAGCGAGCCAAGCACATAGAAAAGCAGGTTGATCGACAGGCTCCACAGCACGCCATGGTTCAATGGCTCTGCAACCGTTCCGAACAGGGCCTGCGGACGCAGCGCCTCGATGCCGAGCGGGCCTTCAGTCAGGATCGCCAGGTCGGGCGAGGCGAGCGATGGAAACAGCAGCGTGTAGCACCACATTGCAAGGCCGGCCGTCATGCCTAGGGCCGCACCGCGCGCATTGGCTCGCCGCCACACCAGCCCGCCGATGAAGGCCGGCGCGAACTGGGCGATTGCCGCGAACGACATCAGGCCGATGGAGGCCAGCCGGGCGTTGCCGGTGCTTTCGCGATAATAGAGGAAGGCGACAAACAGGATGATGAAGATCGCAGCGCGCCTGATGTTGAGGATGAGCGCCGACCAGTCGCCCGCCTCGCTGGCCTCCGACTTAAGCAACCTGCGCACGAACAGCGGAATGATCAGATCGTTGGAGATCATGATCGAAAGCGCCACGGTCTCGACGATCACCATGGCCGTCGCGGCGGAAAGTCCGCCGATGAAGGCGATCATCGCGAGCGTGTCGTGCCCGGTCAGAAGCGGCAGAGACAGGACATAGAGATCGCTGCTGGTCGCGGGACCGACATTGGTCACGCCGACGAAGGCGATCGGCAGCACGAACAGATTGATCAGGACGAGATAGAGCGGAAAGATCCAGGTGGCGCGCCGCAATTCGCCGCCGCCACGGTTCTCGACAATCATCACGTAGAACTGCCGGGGCAGCATGACGATGGCGAAACCGCTGATGACGGTCATGACCAGCCAGGTGCCGAGCGACGTGCGGTAGCCCATCGCCGCGCCGACATCTTCGTTCTCGGAGAGTTTGCCGATGAGGTCGCCGGGACCGTCGAACAGCACGAAGACGACGAGCAGGCCAATCGCCAGGAATGCCGCCAGCTTGACCACGGATTCGACCGCGACGGCGAGGATCAGTCCGTCCTGATGTTCGGTGGCATCGGCGTGCCGCGTGCCGAACAGCACGGCAAACAGCGCCAGCAGCAGCGCCACGACCAGCGATATGTCGCTGAGGAACGGGTCGAAGGAGGGCGGGGCACCGGTATAGTGCTCGATCATCAGGCTGACGGAGCCCGAAATCGCCTTTAGCTGGAGCGCGATGTAGGGCACCGCGCCCACCGTCGCTATCAGCGTGGCGATGGAGGCCACCGAAAAGCTCTTGCCGTAGCGGGCTCCAAGGAAGTCGGCGATCGAGGTGATCTTTTCTGCCTTGGCGAGCCGGACGATGCGGCTGAGCAGCGGATAGCCGAACACGAAGACCAGAACCGGGCCGATATAAATCGCCAAGAATTCCAGCCCGCGCTCGGTGGCGAGCCCAACCGAACCGAAGAAAGTCCACGACGTGCAGTAGATGGCGAGACTCAGCGCGTAGATATAGGGGCGAAGCCGGCTGGCGCCTACCGTGCGAGCCCAGCGGTCGCCAAGGCTGGCGATCACGAAAAGCAGCGTCACATAAGCGATCGCGATGATGACGACGAACCAACCCTGCACGCGGACCTCCTGACCGGCATGGGATCATCATTATCGCAGCAAAATCAACCGCGGCTTTGGGCGTGGTTTGAGCGATGCCCAACCTTCATCGTCGCCACGCTGCGGTATTCCGCCCTGGCCATTGATCGAAGGTGGGAAGCGGGGCGCAGGGCCGAGCCTCTCAAAGTATTTTTACGCGGCGCGAACCTCGCGCCCCGCCGGCGTGCTTGCCCGACCGCTGATACCGCCCACTCGATCCGGGGCGCGTCGTCGCGATCTGGGCCCCGGGCGTAAAGGCTCTCGCCAGGCCGCGCACCGTTACGCGGCCATCCCGGCGCCGTCGCTCTCCCCTGATACCCGGTGCGCACCAGGTCTCCCGCGAGAGCGATGGCGATAAGGATAACGGAGCCGGAGAGGGTGGGGAAAAATCCGCCGAAAAAACTGCCGACAAATTCTTTTTCTATCGGCAGCATGAACAATTTCAACGTGTTGCGGACGAAATCGGAATCGGCTTGTCAAGCGGACGTCCCCCTTTTTTGCAGGGGGCTTGGCGCCATCGCCTGCCGCTCGGGCCACATTTCGTCACTTCGTGAGGGCGGGATAACGGGTTCTGCAATCGCACTTTTTTGTTATTGTTGATTGTACCGGCGGGATTCGGGACGGCCGGCCACTCATGGAGGGTGCTATGATCAAGGAATTCCAGGAGTTTATTTCCAAGGGCAATGTCATAGACCTCGCCGTCGGTATCATCATCGGCGCGGCGTTCACGGGGATTGTCAACTCGCTGGTCGGCGATATCGTCATGCCAATCGTCGGTATGGCCGGAAGTGCGGACTTCTCCAACTATTTTTACCCGCTTTCTGACGCGGTAACGGCAACGTCACTGGAAGAAGCCAAGAAGCAGGGCCCGGTCTTCGCCTATGGCAACTTCATCACCGTGGTGATTAACTTCCTGATCCTCGCCTTTATCATCTTCCTAATGGTCAAGGGTGTGAACACGATGCGCAGGAGGCTCGAAAAGCAGAAGGAGGCCGCACCGGCGGCCCCGCCGCCCGCCGACGTGCAGCTTCTGACCGAAATCCGCGACCTGCTCGCAAGGAAATAATCAGTCAACTCAGACCGATGGCGTGGCATCGCGACCCGCGCCGTCAGTCGATCCGTAAATGCCGCAATCTCCGGTGCCGCTCAGGCGACGCCGTAAAATTCCTTGTACCATTCGACGAAGCGCCCAATGCCCACATCGATTGGGGTTTTCGGGCGGAAACCTGTCGCCACCGCCAGCGCTTCGACATCGGCGAAGGTGCGAGGCACGTCGCCGGGCTGCATCGGCAGCATGTTCATGACCGCCCTGCGGCCGGTCGCCTCTTCGATGCAGCGGATGAAATCCATCAGTTCGACCGGGTCGTTGTTGCCGATATTGTAGATGCGGTAGGGCGCCGCCGACGTGCTCGGGTCGGGCTCGGCCCCGCTCCATTCGGGATTCGGCCGCGCGACCGAATCCAGCGTGCGAACGACCCCCTCGACGATATCGTCGATATAGGTGAAGTCGCGCGCGTGCTGGCCGAAATTGTAGACGTCGATAGGCACGCCGGTGATGATCTTCTTCGTGAACATGAACGGCGCCATGTCCGGCCGGCCCCATGGCCCGTAGACGGTGAAGAAACGCAGCCCGGTGACCGGCAGGCGGTAGAGATGCGCATAGGAATGCGCCATCAGCTCGTTGGCCTTCTTGCTCGCGGCATAGAGGCTGAGCGGATGGTCGACGTTGTCCTCGACGCGATAGGGAAGGCTGGTGTTGGCGCCATAGACGGAACTGGACGAGGCGAAGACCAGATGCTCGACGCCGCCGTGCCGGCAGCCTTCCAATATGTTGAGGAAGCCGATGAGATTGGAATCGGCGTAGGCGTGCGGATGGGTGAGTCCGTAGCGGACGCCGGCCTGCGCGGCCAGGTGGACGACGCGCTGCGGCGCGTGATCGGCGAATATGGCCGCCATCGCCTGCCGATCGGCAAGATCGGCCTTGATGAAGGTAAAGCCGCTGCGCCCCGCCAGCCGCGCCAGCCGCGCCTGCTTGAGCCTGACGTCGTAATAATCATTGACATTGTCGAAGCCGACGACCTCGTCGCCGCGATCGAGCAGGGCTTGCGCGGTTGCCGCGCCGATGAAACCGGCGACGCCGGTAACGAGAATTTTCACGCTGCCGTTCTCCTGTCGGCGCCGCTTCCGCTGCTGCCGAGCGGTGACGATCCAGGCCGAGCCAATACCGGAAAGCGACGCTTTCAGCTATTGCGTCTTTTCAGCGCCTCCTCCCAGCGCAGCGCATGCGTGACGATCGTGTCGAGGTCGTCGAGTTTGGGCCGCCAACCGAATTCGCGCTGCGCCCGCTCGGAATTGGCGACGATGGAGGCGGGATCGCCGGGGCGGCGGCCGCTGATGCGGACGTCCAGATCGTGGCCGACGACACGGCGCACGGCGTCGATCACCTGCAGGACGGAATAGCCCGTGCCATAGCCGCAATTGGCGATCAGGCTGGTTCCACCGGCGCGCAGGCGCCGTAACGCCAGCAGATGCGCCTCGGCCAGATCCCAGACATGGATGTAGTCGCGGATGCAGGTGCCGTCCGGTGTCGGATAGTCGGTGCCGAAGATCTCCATGAACGGCCGCTTGGCCGTCGCCGTCTCGCAGGCGACCTTGATCAAGTGCGTTGCGCCGCGCGTCGATTGCCCGGTGCGCCCCTTGGGGTCGGCGCCGCAGACGTTGAAATAGCGAAGCGCGGTATAGGCAAACGGGTGCGCGGCGGCGGCGTCGCGCAGCATCAGCTCGGTCATCAGTTTCGAGGTGCCGTAGGGCGATTCCGGCAGCGTCGGCGCTTCCTCGACAACCGGCGCGCCGTCATTGCTGCCATAGACAGCGGCGGTCGAGGAGAAGATGAAATGCGGCACGCCGGCGCGCACGGCGCTTTCGATCAGGGCGCGCGACTTCACCGTGTTGTTGAGATAGTAGCCGAGCGGATCGGCGACCGATTCCGGCACGATGATCGATCCGGCGAAATGGATGACGGCGTCGACGTCGCGGCGTTTCATCGTCGATTCGACGAGGTCTTGATCGGCGATGTCGCCGACGACCAGCTCGGCCTCCGCCGGGATCGCCCATTCGAAGCCGGTCGACAGCCGGTCGACGACGACCACGTCCTCGCCTTCGTCGAGAAGTTTCCAGACCATGTGGCTGCCGATATAACCGGCGCCGCCCGTGACCAGAACCGTCATGGAAAAATTCCTGTTGGCCGTGGGAGCAGGCTAACAGCCTTGCCTTGATGCTTGCTTACGAGAAAGGGCCGGGCGCCGGGCGGGCGAGAATATGGTTCTCAACCTCTTACGGCGGCAACATGGCGGCCAAAATCCGCAGTGCCCATCAGCGCCTTGCAGCGGGAGAAGCGGCCGTCCGCATAGGCGCGAAAATCGTTCACCGGATTGTTGTTGGCAAGCTGGATCAGGCCCCACAGCGTCCACAACAGGTCGCACATCGCCTTGTAGATGACGACGCGGCCGCGCTCGGCGCGGGAGGGGACTCCGCCGAAATAAGCGGAAATCATCTCCTCGTCCTGTGCCTCGTTGAAACCGCCCTCTACGGAGAGGTCGCCGAGATCCCACATCGGATCGTTCATGCCGGAATACTCCCAATCGACGATCCACATGCGCGAACCGGTATCCAGAAAGTTTTCGCAGAGCGGATCGCAATGGCAGGCCGTCAGCGGTAACGGCCGGGCGGCGAGCGCGGCGCGCACCGTCCCGGCCTCGCGCACCACGTCATGATAGCCGTCAGGCAGCACGACATCCTTGGTCGACAGGATTTTCAGGTAGTCGTCGATCATCGAAAACAGTTCGAAGCGGAACGGGAACACTGCGCCGGACGCATGCAGCTTTCGGAACGCCTCGCCGGCGCGTGCCGGAGCGCCCGCGCGCGACTTGAATTTTTCAGGCGACATGGTGACGGCGCCGTCGATGAAACGTGTCACCATCACGCCGGACTTGTCGTCGGAGTGGATGACCTCCGGGCTGACGCCGGCCCTGGCCGCCTCGCGCGCCGCGACGGCCTCGTTGGCGCGGTTGATGTATTCCTCCGTTCCCTTGCCGGGAATGCGCAGGCAAAAATCGCCGGCGCGGAAGACGAGGTTGGTGAGGCCGCCGAGGCGGACGATCTCGCCGCGATAGTTTGCGAGCGGCAGGATGCCTTGGAGTGCCGCGCGGGCGATCGAGAGATCGTCGCTCATGCCTTAAGCCTCTCCATTTTCGGGTCGTAGAGCACGCGCGGGCCGCGCGTCGCGGCATAGGGTTTGCCGAACGCCTCTATCGTGAAGGCGCTTTCGCCGGAAAATTCCGCCGGCAGATAGCCGAAGGCGATGGTCTTGCCGAGCGTGTAGCCGTAGCCGGTCGACGAGGTCGAGCCGACGACCTTGCCGCCGAGCAGGATCGATTCGCCGCCATGCAGTGGCGCGAAACCGTCGATGGTGAAGGAACAGAGCTTGCGCTTGACGCCTTCGGCTTTGATCTTCGCCAGCGCCGCGCGGCCGATGAAGTCGCCCTTGTCAAGCGCCACGGCAAAGCCCAGCCCCGCCTCGTAGGGGTTGTAGTCGGGCGTGATGTCGCCCGACCAGTAGAGATAGCCCTTTTCCATGCGTGCCGCGTCGATCGCCCGGTAGCCGACATTGGATATTTCGAACGGCTCGCTGGCGCCGAGCAGGGTCTCATTGACATGGCAGGCAAATTCCTGCGGTACGTAAAGTTCGTAGCCGAGCTCGCCGACATAGCCGATGCGCACCGCCAGCGCGCGGGCGTTGCCGACCTCGATCCAGCGCGCCGCCAGGAACGGATGCGCCTCGTTGGAGAGGTCATCGTCGCTGACCGATTGCAGGATTTTTCGCGACAGGGGGCCGCACAAATTGATCGTGGCGTACTGGCCGGTCACATCGCGGAAGCCGATGCCCTCCGGCAGGTGCGTGCGCACCCAGTGGCCGTCGCGGATGCCGAAACCCGAACCGGTGACCAGATAAAGCAGGTCGTCACGTATGTGAATGATGGTGACGTCGGCCTCGATGCCGCCGCGCTCGTTGCAGAGCTGGGTGTAGACGGCCTTGCCCGGCGCGCCGCCAAGATCGTTGGCGGCGATGTGCTGCATGGCCTTCAGCGCGCCCTTGCCGGAAATCTCGAATTTCGAGAACGAAGTCTGGTCGATCAGGGCCGCCCGCTCGCGGATGGCGCGCACCTCCGCGCCGACCGCGTCGAACCAGCCGGGCTTGCCCTCGAAACTGCCCAGTTCGACGGCCTCGCTGCCGGGCAGCGCGAACCAGTTCGGCCGCTCCCAGCCGAATTTCGAACCGAACACCGCCCCGCGCTGGCGCAGCGTCTCGTGCAGCGGCGAGCGGCGCAGGCCGCGCCCGGCATGCGCCTCTTCGGCCGGCCAGTGGATTTTGTAGTAGGCGCCGTACGCCTCGATCGCGCGTTCCTCGAGATAGCGGCCCTGCGCCTGCACGGCGCCGAAGCGCCTGACGTCGAAGGGCCAGAGGTCCATGCCGGCGTCGCCGTGCAGGATCATGTTGGACAGCGCCAGCCCGGCACCGCCCGACGCCGCGATGCCGGCGGTAAAACCGCAGGCGACGTAGAAATTGTCGAGTTCCGGCGCGAGCCCCATGATCGGCTCGCCATCGTAGGAGACCGGGATCGGCCCGTTGATAACGGTCTGGATGCCGATCTCGTTCAGCACCGGCAGGCGCTCGGCGGCGGGCAGGGCGAACAGCTCCAGCCGCTCCATGTTGGGCGCGAACAATTCGCGGCCGAAATCCAGCGGCGGCATGCCCCGATGGAAACCGACCGAGCCGTCTTCCCAGCCGCCGATGGCGAAGGAGCCGGTGTCGGGCTTCAGGTAGAAATTGTTGTCGGGGTCGCGCAGCGTGGTCAGGCCGGGATCGAGCGTCAGCTTCTTTTCGGTCAGGAAATACTGGTGCTCGACGATGCCTGCCGCCAGCGGCACGCCGGCCATCTTGCCCACCCGCTTCGCCCACAGGCCGGCGCAGTTGACGAGGATGTCGCAGGAGATGGTGCCGCCATTGGTCGAGACGCCGACGGCGCGGCGGCCCTCGACGACGATCTCTTCGACGCAGACGCCTTCTTCGATGCGCACGCCGTTCTGCCGCGCGCCCTTGGCATAGGCCATCGTCAGCGAATAGGGGTCGATATAGCCGTCGCCGGGGATGAAGGCGGCGCCTTCGATGCCGTCCTTGACGATGAAGGGGAAATGCTTTGCCGCCTCGTCGGCGCTGAGCGAGTGGCATTCGACGCCAAAACTTTTTGCCTGGCCCATGGACCGGCGGATCTCGCTCCAGCGCGCGGCGCTGCCGGCGAGCCGCAGCGACCCGACCTTCTTCCAGGCGATGTGCTGGCCGGTCTCGGCTTCGAGCCGGTCGAACACCGCGACCGAATTCTGCATGAGCCGCGTGAGATTGCGTTTGCCGCGCAACTGGCCGACGAGGCCGGCGGCGTGCCAGGTGCAGCCATGGGTAAGCTGCGCCTTTTCGACCAGCAGCACGTCCTTGGCGCCGTCGCGGCCGAGGTGGTAGGCGAGCGAGGTGCCGATCGCCCCGCCGCCGATGATGAGGATCTTTACGTGGCGGTCAGCGCGGAAGGGCATGGGAATATCCAGAGCATGTGATCGGAAGCACCCCCACTCCGGCCCTTCGGGCCACCTCTCCCCCTGCCCGGGGGAGAGGAAGGCAGCGTCGGCGATTGGCGCTAACCTTGCGGCCGGTCTTCCTCTCCCCCGGGCAGGGGGAGAGGTGGCCCGAAGGGCCGGAGTGGGGGTGGTTGAAACGGTGACGAAGAGGCGGCTTCATCCCTTCACCTTGTCGCCCTTGGGGTCGTAGAGCGGCTCGAGGTGGATGCGGGCAGGGGTCTTTTCCATCGCCACGACCAGTTCGTAGTCGCCGGAGCCAAGGAAATCGTCGTCGACGCCGTCGGCGTTGCGCACATAGCCGTAGCCGATGTTCTTGCCGACCGTGTAGCCGTAGCCGCCGGACGACAGATAGCCGACCGGTTCGCCGTTGCGCAGGATGGTCTCGCGCCCGACCAGCACGATGTCCGGATCGTCGACGGTGAAGCCGGCAAAACGCTTCTTCAGCGGCGCGCCGTTGATCTTCTCCAGCGCGCGGCGGCCGACGAAGTCGGTGTTCTTGCGCAGTTTCACAGCCCAGCCAAGCCCGGCCTCGAACGGCGTGTCGTTGGGCGTGATGTCGGAGCCCCAGGCTCGATAGCCCTTTTCCAGACGCAGCGATTCGAGCGCGCGATATCCGACGGGGCGGATGCCGTGCGGCGTGCCCGACGCCATCAGCGCGTCGAACACCTTTCCAGTCGCTTCGATCGGGATGTGCAGTTCCCAGCCGAGTTCGCCGACATAGGTCACGCGCAGCGCCCGCACCGTTGCCCCGGCGATGCCGATCTCGCGCACATGGCCGAACGGGAAGGCGGCGTTGGAGACGTCGGCCTCGGTGACGGCGGCCAGCACTTTTCGGGCGTTCGGCCCCATCAGCGACAGCGTACCGTATGTCTCGGTGATGTCCTCGATCGATACGTCGAAATTGTCGGGGATGTGGTCGGCGATCCAGGCGCGGTCGTGGGTACGGAAACCGGTTCCAGTCACGACATAAAAAAGATCGTCCGAGAGCCGTGCGACCGTAAGATCGGCCTCTATGCCGCCGCGCGTGTTGAGCAGTTGCGTGTAGGTCAGCCGGCCGGCGGGCTTGGACACGTCGTTGGCGCAGATCCAGTCCAGCGCGCGCGCAGCGTCCGGGCCGCTCACTTCATATTTGGCGAAGGAAGACTGGTCGAAAATGCCGACATGCTCGCGCACGTGCCGGTGCTCGTCGCCGACCGGAGCGAACCAGTTCTGCCGGCCCATGGAATAGATGTCCTTCGGCTCGGTACCATCGGGCGCGAACCAGTTCGGGCGCTCCCAGCCGAGCTTCGAGCCGAATACCGCGCCATGTGAGTTGAGCCGGTCATACAGCGGCGAGACGATCGCCGGACGGCCGGAAAGGTACTCCTCGTGGGGGAAGCCGATCGTGTAGTGTTTTCCGTAGGCCTCCAGCGTGCGGTCGCAGACCCATCGCCGGTCGCGATGCAGGCCGGAAAAGCGCCTGATATCGACGACCCACAGGTCGAGCGGCGCCTCGCCGTCGACAACCCATTGCGCCAGCACCCAGCCGGCGCCGCCGCCGGATGCGATGCCGAAGGCGTTGAAGCCGGCGCCGACGAACATGTTCTTGCACTCCGGCGCTGAGCCGAGGATGAAATTGCCGTCCGGCGTAAAACTTTCCGGCCCGTTGATCATCTGCTTGACGCCGATGTGCTCCAGGGCCGGGACGCGCGCGATCGCCTGCGTCATATGCTGCTCGAAATGGTCGAAATCGTCGTCGAACAGCCGGAATTCCCAATCGTCCGGCACGTCGCCGCCGCTGAGCCCGGTGTCCCAGGCCAGTGGGTTCGGCTCGTAGCCGCCCATGACGAGTCCGCCGACCTCTTCCTTGAAATAGGTGCGGCGGTCCGGGTCTCGGATCGTCGGCGCGTCGGCGGCCAACCCGTCGATCTTCTCGGTGATGATGTACTGGTGCTTGACCGGCTGCAGCGGCACATCGATGCCGGCCATGGCGCCGACCTGCCGCGCCCACTGGCCGGCGCAGTTCACTACCTTCTCGCAGGCTATGTCGCCCTTCGTGGTCTTGACGGTGGTAATGCGGCCGTCGGTGATGTCGAAGCCGGTGACGCGCACCTCCTCGAACAGTTTCGCGCCATGCATACGCGCGCCCTTGGCGAGCGACTGGGTGATGTCGGAGGGGCTGGCTTGGCCGTCGGTCGGCAGCCATGAGGCGCCGACGAGGTCCGAGACCTCCATCAGAGGCCACATCCTTTTGACCTCGGCGGCATCAAGCAGGTGCATGTCCATGCCGAAGCTTTTTGCCGTCGTCGCCAGCCGGCGGAATTCCGTCCAGCGGTCCTGGTTGGTGGCCAGCCGCAGGCAGCCGGTCATCTTCCAGCCGGTTTCCAGCCCGGTCTCGTCCTTGAGGGTCTTGTAGAGATCGACCGAATATTTCAGCACCCGGGTAATCGAGGCGGACGAACGCAACTGGCCGACCAGCCCGGCGGCATGCCAGGTCGAGCCGGAGGTCAGCTTGCCTTGTTCCAGCAGCACGACGTCGGCCTTGTGGTCGCGGGCGAGGTGATAGGTCGTCGAGCAGCCGATGATGCCCCCGCCGATGACGACGATCTGGGCCTGCGTGGGGAAAGTCATAGGTGTTTCATCCCGTTCGGATTCTTCTTGTTGTCGGTCATTGGTTCGGCGCCTCAGGCAAGGCCCAATCGGGCGCGAGTCCGCGTGGCGCCGGCGGCAATAAGGCGGTCGGCTATGATGGCGATGAAGGCGACGGCGAGCCCGGCCACGAGGCCGCGTCCGGTATCCGCCTTGGTGAGCGCGATGTAGACTTCTTGGCCGAGGTCCCGGGTGCCGACCAGCGCGGTGATCACCAGCATCGACAGCGCAAACATGATCGTCTGGTTGAGGCCGAGCATGATTTCCGGCAGCGCCAGCTTCAGCCGGATCTTGGTAAGAAGCTGCCACGGCGTGCAGCCCATGGCGCGGCCGGCCTCGATGACCCTCGGATCGACTTTTTGCAGGCCGAGCACGGTGTAGCGGATGGCCGGCGCGATGGCGTAGGCGACGATGGCGATCATCGCCGTGAAGTCGCCGACGCGGAACAGCATCACCGCCGGCATGAGATAGACGAAGGACGGCAGCGTCTGCAGCGTGTCGATGATCGCCTGCACCCACTGCCACAGTTTCTCGCGCTCGGCGACGAGGATGGCGATCGGGATGCCGATCAGCGATGCGATAACGACCGAGATGCCGCAGAGATAGACGGTGACCATCGCCTTTTCCCACTGCCCGGTGGCGGCGATCAGGAAGGCGAGGGCACCCACCAGCGCGGCGAGGCGCTTGCCGCCCAGCCGCCAGCCTGCGAAGGCCAGCATGGCGACCACGCCGAGCCAGGGCAGGCCGGCCAGAAGCCGCTTGAACGGTACGAGGATGTTGAGCAGAACGGCATTCTTCAGCGCCTCGAAGGCGTCGAAGAAATTGACGTTGATCCACCCGACGACCTGCGAGAAGAAGGTGCCGGTCGAAATCTGGAGGGCTTCCGGATAGGTCTGCACGGCGGGCAGCGCCAGCCCTATGACGAAGGTCACGGCGACGAGCGCCAGGGCGGCGACTGTATAGGGCGCGCGCGCCACCAGGTTTGCCGGACGTTCCGCATGCGCGGCCGTTCCGGCCTTGGCTGCGAAGGCCTGGCTCAGCCGGTCGAGCGCCACCGCCAGCGCGACGATCGCCAGGCCGGCTTCCAGGCCGGCGCCGATGTCGAGGCGGCGCAACGCGGCGAGCACATCGAAGCCGAGCCCGCCGGCGCCGATCATCGAGGCGATGATGACCATGTTGAGCGACAGCATGATCACCTGGTTGACGCCGACCATCAGGCTGTCCTTGGCCGAGGGCACCAGCACCCGCCACGTCATCTGCCGGCGCGTGCAGCCGATCATGCGGCCGAGATCGTGGATTTCCGATGGGATCGATCGCAGCGCGAGCATCGTTATGCGGGTCATCGGGGGCATGGCGTAGATCAGGGTGGCGACGATCGCCGCCGTCGGTCCGAAGCCGAACAGGAACAGGATCGGCACGAGATAGGCGAAGACGGGGATGGTCTGCATCAGGTCGAGGAGCGGCGTCAGAGCCGTCTCGAAACGCGGCCAGCGATAGGCGGCGAGTCCCAGCGCCAGCCCGCCCGCGACGCCGATCGGCACAGCGACGAGGATGGAAGCCAGCGTCACCATGGCGCTCGTCCATTGCCCGAACACGGCAAGGAACAAAAAACAGCCGCCGGCAAGCAGCGCCAGTCTTCGCCCGCCGGCATAAAAACCCATCAAGGCGACGATGCCGACCACCGCGATCCACGACAGCGGCGGCACGATCTGCACGGCGCTCGACCCCTGGCCGGAGAGGAAGCCGGTGGCGAGCAGGCTGAGCACCGCGCGGTAGGGCACGTCGATGATCGCCGCGATGAACCGCGTCAGTTCCGTAAAACTGAACAGGCCGAAGCTCGCGTCGTTGAGCAGCCACTTCATGGCGTCGCCGATCCAGCGCTGTGCCGGGACCTGCCAGGCTTTCGGATAGTCGAACGCCCATTTCGCGATCGGTTCGCCGAACTGCCAGAACGCGACGAAGACGGCGAGCGCCGCCAGCCACGGAAGGGACAGCATGCCGCCGTCGATTCGCGGCGAAGCACTAGGAGCGGTAGCGATGCCGGGAGCGCTCATGGCGGCGTACCGGCTGATTTGCGCGGGGACCGTGGGTGCTCCGTCACACCCCCCTCTGTCCTGCCGGACATCTCCCCCTCAAGGGGGGAGATTGACCCGCCGCTTAGGTTTCGCCGATCAACAACGTTCCAGGAGACGGCGCGCGCGCGGAACTGCAGATCTCCCCCCCTGAAGGGGAGATGTCCGGCAGGACAGAAGGGGGTGCGAAGGAGCACTAACATTGTCACCCCCGCATCATGATGTCGATGACGTCGGCACGGTGCAGCGCGCCAGCGGTGCGGCCCTCGCCGTCCTCGACCCGAAGCAGGTCGACCCCGGCGCCGAAGCGCGGCGCTGCCTCCGCAACGGTCGCGCGGGCAGGAATGGCGGCGCCGTTCAGGCCGGCGGGCGCCGGCTTCATCACCGATCCGACCTTGACCACCTTGGCGCGCGGCACGTTGCGGGTGAATTCGGCGACGTAGGGTGTCGCCGGATTGAGCACAAGATCCTCCGGCGTGCCAGCCTGGACGATCGCGCCGTCCTTCATGATGGCGATGCGATCGGCCAGCCGAATCGCTTCGTCGAAATCGTGGGTGATGAAGACGATGGTCTTCTTCAGCACCGATTGCAGGCGCATGAACTCGTCCTGCATTTCGCGGCGGATCAGCGGGTCGAGGGCGGAAAACGGCTCGTCGAGGAACCAGAGTTCCGGCTCGACGGCGAGCGAGCGGGCGATGCCGACGCGCTGCTGCTGGCCGCCGGAGAGTTCGCGCGGAAAGAACGCCTCCTTGCCGGAAAGCCCGACCAGTTCGACCATTTTTTTCGCGCGGGTCTCGCGCGCGGCTCTCTCCATGCCTTGGACTTCCAGTGGGAAGGCGACATTGGCGAGTACGGTGAGATGCGGCAGCAGGGCGAAATTCTGGAAAACCATGCCCATCTGGTGGCGGCGGATTTCCACCATGCGCTTGTCGCTGGCGGCGAGCAGGTTCTCGCCGTTGAACAGGATTTCACCGGCTGTCGGCTCGACCAGCCGCGACAAGCAGCGCACCAGGGTCGATTTTCCCGAGCCGGACAGGCCCATGATGACAAAAATTTCGCCCTCATGGACCTCGAGGTCGACGGCGCGCACCGCCGCGAAGAGGCGCGCAGCCGCTATCTCCTCTGGCGACGCGCTCTTGCGGCCGCCGGCGAAAAACTCCACCGCGCCGGAGCCGAACAGCTTCCAGACATTGCGGCAGACAAGTTTGGGCACGCTCATCCCTCCCCCTTGAGGGGAGGGTGGCCGCGAAGCGGCCGGGTGGGGTCGTTTCGGCCAAGTGCAGCCCTTCTTATTTCTTGGCCTATGTGCCAGACGCTGGCCATGACGTCCGGATGGTCAAATCGAACGACCTCATAGCCAAGGGAACGCAAATATTGATCCCGGTTCCTGTCGTGGCGCTTTCCTTCCAAGGTTTCGTGCAAGTCGCCATCGATCTCAACGATCAGCTTCGAGCCGAAGCAGACAAAATCGACGATGTATGGACCGATCGGCGACTGCTTGCGAAAGCGCAATCCGTCGCGCTTCAACGCGCGAAACTCGAGCCACAGCAAGACCTCGGCCTTGGTCAGGCTGTGTCTCAGCGATCGCGCCTTGTCGCGAAGCTCGGGAGTGACCCGTGTGTTCGTCATGGTCGTGGATAGATGCTGTTCATCGGCGAGGACCCCACCCGACCGCCCTGCGGGCGGCCACCCTCCCCTCAAGGGGGAGGGATTGCCCGCCGTCATCCTACTTCTTGATCCACTCCGACCAGCGAGGCTCATTCTGCCCCATCCATTCGGTCACGACCTCGCCGACCTTCTTGCCGTTGAGGTCGACCTCGGTGATCATCTGACCCATCTCGTCGTTGTTGAGCGAAAACGCCTTGATCGCCTTGTAAGCGCCCGGCCACTTGTCCTTCACGCCGGCCCAGCCGACCTTCCAGATCTCGCCGTGCGGCTTGCCGCAGTCATAGGCCATATCGGGATTGGAGCCCCATTTCGGGTCTGAATAGCACTCCTTGGTATATTCCGGAAAAGCCACCCACTCGCCCTTGTATTTGGCCGGCGCCCAGTGAGGCGCGTAAATCCACAGCATGATCGGCGCCTTGCGCTGGTAAGCCGATTCCAGTTCGGCGAAGAGGGCCGCGTCGGTGCCCGCATGCACCACCTCGAAGGGCAGACCAAGCGCTTCGACTCGCTCGTCGTCGAAGCCGCCCCAGGTCACGGGCCCGCCGAGATAGCGGCCTTTTGGCGCGGTCTCGGCTGTCGAGAAGGCCTCGGCGCATTTTTCGTCCTTGAGCGCTTCCCAGTTGGGCAGACCCGGGCATTTTTCCTTCATGTATTCGGGAAACCACCACTCTTCCTTAGCCTGCATGCCGGTCGGGCCGAAAACTTCGGTCTTGCCGGTGGCGGTGGAGGCGTCCATCGCATCGCGGCCGGTCGTTTCCCACATTTCCATGGCGACGTGCAGGTCGCCGGTTTCCAGCCCGGCGAACTGGGCGAGATAGTCGGCCTGCACATATTCGACGCTGTAGCCGGCCTTCTTCAAAACCTCGCCCATGATCTCGGTGGTGATCAACTGCCCCGTCCAGTCGTGCAGCGTCAGCTTGATCGGATCGGTCGATTCCTGGGCAATAGTAGTACCGGCAAAGGAAAGACACAGTGCGGCGGAAAGCGTCAGCGCTTTCGCAACGGATCTGGTCACGCGCTTCTCACGAAACATTTCGAGTCTCCTGTTCACCCTCTATTGTTTTCTTGGACTGCGAGTTCCCCGCCGCCTCGCTCATGGCGAGAAGCAACCGCCGTCGATCCCTGCACTTTCAGTCAGGTGCGAGCAGATTGTCAATTAAACACTGTGGCTTTTTCTGCCATTTTGACCGAACGATTTTGAGTGTATGCAAAGAACGCCACGCAATTTCGACGGATGCGGGCAGTCGAGCGTGCTTTTTCGAGATGTTCCGCGGCAATTTGGGATCGACGAAGCCTCCGTGACGCATGGCGTTTGACGACGGGGCGATGGGATGATTCCGTTAGCGTTTCGGCGTATATGTCGACCGAACGATTTGCCGTGTTGCACCGCCAAAGTGGCGGTCGCATCGGTTCTGTGCTTTAACTGTCGGGATTTTGACAAACTCGGCAGTCATGGGCTGCCGTGCAAACGGCATTCTATATGAAGTCCAACAGGTGGGTGGGCACGTGAACGAGAACGACACCATCAACGCGATTGTGGAAGCATTGCGGCTCGATCCAGATTTCGGCGAGGCGTTCGCGCCGGCGCGCGCGCCGGCGGTCGATGCAGGTCCGCGCTTGGGGACGGTTGGCTTGGTCGGTCCCGACCCGATCTCCCCCGCACCGCAACCTGTCCTACAGAAACCGGTATCGGAGCTGTTTGCCGGGCGATCGTCGGCCGTTCCGCCCGCCGCAAGACGGGCCGATTCGCCAGCCTCGCCGGTGACGTCGCCGCCGCGGCCTGCATGGCCTGTCAGGACGCCAACGCAGGTGCCGCCGACCATCGAGCGTCCCCAAGCCCCGCAAGGTGTCCCGTCCCAGCCTCAGGGTATCCCAGTGCAAAGGCAGGCGCTTGGTCTTGTTCCGCCGAGGCCCGTGGCGCCGACAGTCGTCCGCGATCCCATGCCGACGCCCGCAAACAGCTTGGCGGAGCCGCGACCGGGAGCTTCTCCCAGTGCTCCCCCTCGGGTCGAACAAAGCCTGCAGACGAACGAAATTCTTCGCCCGGCGGCAGACCGGCCGGTGCCGATGCGGCCGCTGCCAGAGGGTGCGGTCACGAAATCGCCACTTCCCGGAGACAGGTTCTCGCCTATGCCGACGGCGTTTTCCGTACGGCCGCAGTCTCAGCCAGCTGCCGGGATTGCTCAATCGGGGGATGTCGCGGCACCACCAGCACGTACGACGGCGGTCGAGAGGCCGACACTGGCGCCGACAAGGCCAGTCTTGGAGAGAACCATGGATCAAGCCAAAGCACTCGAAAGGCGTGAGGCGCCGTCAACGCCGTCCGCGACCGTTCCGCCTGCCGTGGCCGACACATCGCGGACCGCCGCCAGCGTTTCGCGGCTTGCAAGTATCGCGGCCGAGGTTGCCGCGGCCAGGGCTGCCGCTCGGATGCCGGCGGCGCCAGTTGCGACCCCAGCGCGATCAGAAACGACGCAGGGACTACCGGCTCCAACGCTGCGCACGCCTGCGAAAATTGACGTGGTCGTACCGGACAGCGGAACGTCACGCATATCTTCGAAGCCAACGTCTGAGGGTGTATTCGATCCCGCGGCTGAGGCGAAGGCCGAGCGTGCGGTGGAAGAAACCCGGATGGCGTTGAAGAAGGCCCGCGCCGACACCGAGAAAATAAAAGCCACAAGTGGGAAATCCGATCCCAAATCGGTCAGACGCGCGGAAATCGCCGTAAGGAAGGCTGAAGTGACATGGAAACGCGCCAAAATCGCGTTGAAGGAGATCGTGGCAGCAAAGCCTTCAGTGGTGGCGCCGAGCATTGCCGCTGAGCCGGTGACGCCTGTCGGGGCCGATACTCAGTCGGCTCCGTTTCGGTCGGCCTCCGTAATCCCCATAAGATCAGCTTCGACAACGGCGTCAGCAATGCCGGCAGTCAGCAAGGCGCCAGCACCGGCTGCGGACCGTACGCGGCCCACGGCGGTGCCAGCACCCGCCGTCGCCACGACTGCTTCGCCCGCTGTCGCCAAGGCTCCCGCGCCTGCCGTTGCTAAGGTGCCCGCGCCCGCTGTCGCCAAGGCTCCCGCGCCTGACGTCGCCAAGGCGCCTGCGCCCGTGTTGCCGACGCCGATCATCCCTCCGCTTGTGCCTGCGCTGGAAGAAACAAGTCCTCTCGGACTGCTGGCGCGCCTTCGCAAAAAGGTCAGCGGGGCGCAGTTTTCTTTCATCGCTGTGGTACTCGTGCCGGTCTTGCTGATCGGGCTCTATTATCTTTTCCTCTCGTCGGACCAATATCGGTCCGAGATGCGCTTTGCCGTGCGCGGCACTGAGCGCTCGACTCTTGAAAACCTTGGGCTCAGTGCGATCCCAGGCGCGACCGAGCAGGCGGGCGACGCCTATATCGTCATCGACTACATTCACTCGAAGCAGGTCATTCTCGATATCCAGCAGAAGCTCGGCATCGATCTCCGCCAGTTCTTTTCCAAGCCGGACATCGACTTCGCGTACCGCATCGATCCGAACATGCCCTTGGAAAAGTTTATCAATTACTGGCGCTGGATGGTCGATGCGAGCTATAACTCGACCACGTCGATCACAACTTTCGAGGTCACCGCCTTCAACGGTCCAGATGCCGCGGCGATAGCCGATGCCGTGCTGAAAGTCTCGACCGAACTGGTCAACGACCTGTCGACGACGGCGAGGCTTCAGTTGATTTCCAACGCTCAGAATGAAGTGACCCGGACCGAGAATCGGCTCGTCGCGGCCCGGCAAGCGGTGGCATCGTTCCGAGACAGCACGCAGATCACGGACCCTGCGGCTCAGGCGGGACTCGAACTCGCCCTCATCCAGGGGTTGGAACAGCAGATCATCGAAGCCAAGTCGCGCCGGGCGGCCCTGCTTTCGACAGGCGCTGCCGACTCGCCATCGGTACGGGTTCTGGATCGTCAGATCGAAGCGCTTACCGCCCAATTGGAGGCTAAGCGCCAAGTGATCGGATCCGGTGGCGCTGCGAAAAGTGGCGACGGTCGCACCTTGACGACCAAGCTCACCGAGTACAACGCGCTGGCACTTGAACAGGAATTCGCGGAAAAGGCCTATACGACCGCGCTGGCCTCCCTGGAGACCTCGCAGGCCGAGGCGCGCAGGCAGGATCGCTATTTCGCAATTGCTGTCGAGCCGAATGTTCCGGAGATAGCGCTCCATCCGCTGCGTATGATGAACACGCTGATAGCCTTCGCCGCGCTCTGCGTCATCTGGCTGATCGGATACCTCATTGCCCAGGCAATCCGCGATCACACGGTGTGATCGCGGTTTCCTTGCGTTGGTCGATGCCTTGGTCCGACAGGATCGAACTGAAGCTGTGAATTCATGATCCGACTGAACAACGTCGTAAAATCCTATCCTTTCTGGAGGGGACGCAAGACCGTGATCAAAGGCATCACGGCCGACTTCCTGCCAGGCAAGAACACGGCCATCATGGGCAGCAACGGGGCGGGCAAGTCGACGCTGATGCGCCTGCTGTCCGGTGCCGAAATGCCGGATTCCGGCACGGTCGAGCGGTCGTCGCGCGTCTCATGGCCGCTAGGCTTCAACGGCGGCCTGCATGGGTCGTTGACCGGCCGCGAAAACCTTGCCTTCGTTTCCCGCATCTACGGCCGCAACTATTCGGAACTGCTGGATTTCGTCGAGGATTTCGCCGAGATCGGCAATGCGATGAAGCAGCCGGTCAAGACTTATTCCAGCGGGATGAGGGCGCGCGTGGCATTCGGCATCTCAATGGCCATCCAGTTCGACTATTACCTGATCGACGAGGTCATCGCGGTCGGCGATCCTTCATTCAAGCGCAAGAGCAAACTCGTGCTGACGGAGAGGCTGAAGAATGCGACTGTCCTGTTGATCTCGCACAGCGCCTCGATCATGAAGGAATACTGCCAGCACGGTCTCGTGCTCGAAAACGGCCGGCTCCTCGAATTCTCCAGTCTTAATAAGGCGATCAAATATTACGAATCCTCCGGTACGATCAAACACGACCCGAGGGCAGCGGCGGCTACCGAAGTGATGGCGGAATGACGCGCTCGATCTCGCTGGTCGTTACCGGAAGCGCGACAAGGCTGTTTTCACAAACGTTTCGACTTTGACGGCCAGTCTCCACGCCTTGGCGGTGGGCGTCTCGTGTATGTCGCCTTTCTCCCGCCACATGACGAGATCCTCCACAGCCTGCTCCGCGGTGATGAAGCGGCCGGTGGTCCGGCTGACATAGGTCGGGTAGAGGATCAGGCTGCCGGCCACGAGTTCGTCGAGGGCAAGACGGCGTGTGCGCCTGGCGAGCGGCAGCATGTCGGTCGTCAGGCCCCAGCCTGAAAAGAACGGTTGTCCGTGACAGGTCACCCGCTTGCCGCGGATAAGCGCTTCGAAACCGGCGAGCGAGGTCAGCACATGCACCTCATCGACGCTCGAAAGCATCTGCACGATCGAAGCGTCGGTCACCACTTCGTTGGAGATTTCGGCCGCGCGCGCCTCGTCGATGCCAGGATCGCGGAGACCCGCCACCACGTCGGGATGTGGTTTGTAGACGATATAGGCGTCTGGCAGCATCCGGCGGACGGCGTGCAAAAGATCGATGTTGCGCCGGACGCCGGGTGCGCCAAAGCGGATCGAGGCGTCGTTTTCGACCTGTCCTGGTACGAGGACGACCTGGCGCGGCGTGTCGGGCCTCTTCCAGCGCTCGGCGCGCAAATTGTATTTGCTGAGTTGTTCGGCGACGAGCCGATCGCGCAGCGCGGCGGCTCTTCGCAGCAGGGCGGTGTCGAAGTGCGTTGATGCGAGGATCGTCTCAAGCGTCGAGGCAACGCTTGAATCGTAGTAGATTCCAACAGGATCGAGCGCCAGCGAAAGCGGGCGCCGCAACTCCGCGCCGAGACCGATGGAACGCAGGAAGCCATCCTCGACACGGATGAGCGGTGTGCCATCAGGCAATTCCTCGTCGGGAACGTTTCCCCAGATGGCAACGGTCGCTCCGGGCGGGATCGACGCCGCACGGTCGGAAAAATGAAGCTTCGATCCGGCGATGAAATCATGCAGTGCCGGCCTCTTCCAGTATGAGAACCCAAACGCATGTACGGTTGGAGGAAAGCGCGACCGCATCCGGCGCTGCAACGCGAGATGGTCGAGAACGGTCTCGACCTCGCAGCGTCTCCCGGCTTCCGGGTCGATGTAGCGTGGATAGGCGATAAGAGCGGCATACACCAACTGCTCGAGGCTTGCACCGTTGCGTCGCTCCGGGGTCGGCGCCTCGTCCTTGGTAAGACCCCAGCCGGCATAGAAAGGGACGCCGAAGCAGCGGACGGGCCGACCCCAGATAAGGGCCTCGAATCCCATCTGCGAGGTTACGGTGTAGACGGCCTCCGCCTTTTCGAGGATCGACGCGGCATGGCAGTCGGCGGACAACACCTGGACGCGTGGCAGCCGTGCAATATCCTGCAGGTCAAAATGCCCTTTCCGGCGGCGCGTGAGGGCGTCGGGATGAGTCTTCACCATGATCGTGCTGTCCGGGTTCTCGCGGATCGCGGCGTCGAGCATCCGGCGAAAGCTGGATATGTCGGCAAGCCCGTAGCGGATCGAATCGTCCTTGAAAGTCTGGTCGACCACCAGCACGAAGCGCTCCGGCAGCGTGCCGGAATAATCGCGCGCCTTGTTGTATTTGGAGACGCGGGCCTCCCGCCAGGCGGCTATCAGCCCTCGCGCCCGTTCGGACTGGTCCTGGGACAATGGCGTCGCGATCAGCCGCTCCAGTGCCGAAGGACCGGACGCATCGAAATAGATGCCGGTGTCGTCGACCACGACGGACAGAGGCGGCTCCTTGTGGCCTGAGCCGACAGAGCGCAGGAACCCGTCCTCCAGGCACAGGAACGGCAGGCCTGCCGCGGCCGCGGCTCGCCGCGCCCTCACGGAAGTCGGCTTTCTGCCCCATCCGGCGATCTGGTCGCACGTCTCCACGTTTCGGCGCCAGAGCGGGGTACTGAAACGCTTGAGATGAACGGTGTCGGCGTCGAGGAATTCGGATATCCGGGACAACCGCGTCAGACGGCGCGAGGCAAGTCCGATCGTCGGACGGTCGCGGACGCTCATGCGTGGCGAAAACGAGGTTTGATCAGATCGCGCGGATTCAGCGTCCGTAATTTCAGCGGCCGAATCGGACAGCCCAATGGTCTCAGAATTCACGCCTGAATCCAACGTCTCTTACTCGGCCGCTTTCAGATCTGGATTGCCGCTGCCTTTCGCCACGATCTCCTCGGTGAGCAATTCCACATTGCGGTCGCCCTGCAATTCATAACGCTCGATATCTTCCGGAAACCACCAAGGCGGATACACGATTTTGTTGGTGATCGGCCGGGCGTGGTATCGATAGTCCCGAGACGCGCCGCCGCTGCTCATCAGCGTAAGCCATGCGGCAGCACGTTCCCTCAAATCCGGCGCGACCAGCGCCCTTTGTTCGAAGCGCAGCAGATCCCGGAAATGCGGCCTGCTCGTCGGTACCGCGTGGCCGATCGGATAGTCGATCGGCGCGAAATGATTGGCGAGCACCGAGGGAATGCCGAGCACGCCCAGTTCGGCCGCGCTGGTGCCGTTGTAAATCACGCCAAGGTCGATCAGTCCGTCCAGATCGTGCAGATCGAACCAGCGATGGCCGAGAAGGATGACGTTGTCGGGCAGGTCCCCTTCAATGAGATCGGAAAACCATTCCGTCAGGAAAACGCCGATCTCGTTGCGCATCTCATGGGGATGGGGCTTGATGAGCAGCAGCGTGCCGCTCCCGCGCACCGACTCGATTGAATGGTTCAGCCAGTCTTTCATGCTCGAATGGGCGGGCCCGCCGTCAAAAGGGACGCCTGAATCGCAAACGACCTTGCCGAACAGGCAGGCGACCTTGCCGCCGGCTTCCCGCCACGAGAGGATACGCTTCATGCAGGCTTCCGCCTCCGGCAGGCGTTCGGCGAGCCCGGCCGTCGAGCGGCGCATTCTCGTGATGTCCTGCACGGAACGCAGCATCTCGGGCGCACGCGCCCTATTGGCGTGGTAAAATGCTTCAAACTCGACCGGGACTGGGAAACTTGCTGTACGCATCTGCGGGTGACGGGTCAGATTGCGCAACGCGGTCCTGGTCGAAACGGCCGACTTGAAGTTCACGAAATAATTTTCGTAGCCGTTGGACGAATGCACGCAGAAGAAATTGTCAGGATCCGCAATCTCCTGCAATCGGAACCGGACGATGGCGTCCGGCAGCCGCGATTGTTGAAGGACCACGAAGCCGCAGCGTGTGCCATGCGCGACCAGCGTATCCTTGGCGGCCTCCAGCACCGAGCAATAGGTTTTGGTCCAGCGAGTAAGGCGCTCGAGAACGCCGCGCAATGAGGGGCAGGTGTAGTCGACAGTGTAGCGGCGCCGGTTGATTGCCGCGTCTTCCCAAAGGACATGGTCGAGATCGAGCGCATTCCAGCGCAATTTTCCATGGAGGATGTCGGCTTCGAAACCAGAGACCGCGGGAAAATGATCGGCAACTTTGCGGTCGATCTGCCCCTCCAGGGTCATGCATCCCAGGAAACGGTCGATCTCGGCCACCCCAGTCGGTTCGAGCGGAAGGGCGCCTTTCGTAAGCGGGACAACCGCCCAGCCCCTCTTCTTCATCTCCATCAATACGACAAGCGGATACAGTCGCATCTGCACGAGGCCGCGCGCCGCCAGGAAAATCACCCCCTGTGGGGACCTGGGTTGCGGAATGCTGCCGTAGCGCTCCGCCGTCTCGGCCGCGAATTCGAGTTCGCCCGCGCGGCGGATTTGCGACCAACTGTAGTTGGCGTCGAGTGTGCCCGGCTGCCGTAACATGTTGGCATTCACCGTTCGTACCAGCTCCGCGGCACGCGCGAATTGTCCCTCTTGCTGAAGAATAGCCGCATATTGCGGGACACCGATCGAGGCTTTCCACCACGACGGCAGCCGATCGTAGATGGCATGCGCCAGATCGAAGCGCTGAACCCTGCGTGCCCAGATGAAGAATTCGCGGATATCCGCGTCGCCTTCCGGGTGGCGTTGGGACTTCGTTATGATCGCAATCGTCTCATCGACAAAGGCGTCGGATTTTTCGCCGACGAGCGCATGGCAGGCAGTCCATATGGCTGTCGCGGCGGCTGGCTTGTTTGCGAGGTAGAGCAGGGACCTTTCAAGCAGGGCGGCATCTTCAATTCGGCGCAATTGCCTGGCGAGTTGCAGCGCTTCGGCGAGCAATTTTGCCGTGGCCCGCATCGCCGTCCAGCTTTTGCGGCTATCGATGTAGGAGGGTTCAGCCAGCTTCCGCCATTCAGGTCCGATCTCCTCGAAGCAGGCCGAGGCAAGATTGTAGGGCGCGTGATAGTCGGCGATCCGCCTCAATCCTTCGCGCAGCATGTCCCGCAAGGCGCCGAACTTTTCGTGCAGCCGCTTTGCCTTGTCGAATTTGCGCTTGCAGATGTCGAGATAGCGGTCGTACTGGCGGCCTTGGAGGTATCGCTCCGAGAATACCAGTTGCTGGTCGTCGCCATGATCGGCCGATGCGCCATCGGATGTCTGTAGGTCCGCTGGGGAAGCCTCGGACTTTGCCCAGGCCGGTGTGTCGCCGCCGCTGCCGTCCGACCAGGTGGCTGCGTCCCGCGAGATGGTATCGATGACCCGCCACACCTTGTCCAACTGCTTGTAGCGCCGTCTGTTCCGCTCTGTCAGCAGGCCGGACGCGGCATCTTCCTGGCAGCGTCGGATTGCCGCCATGACGAAATCATGGGCCTCGGGGATATTGCCGTTTTTCGCCACGGAAGCGCTGTGCACGTAGATGAGAAAGGGACTGTCTGGATGTTTGGACAGTGCCTGCTCCGAGGCCACGATCAGTTGCGCTCGGCCTCCTTCCGACGAAAGCAATTCCAGAATCCGGCTCCCGGCCGAAAACGGCGCCGCGCGGGCAATGGTCTCGAACTCGGCCATTGCCGTCAGCAATTCCGGCAGGCCATCGCCGTTGGCGTCCAGGGCGCGAATCGCCGCCAGGCTTGCCTTGTAGAGTTTGCGCGTGCGCGCGAACGGAAGGAGGCCGAGCGAGATACGGACTGCGGACTGGATGCTGGGACGTGAATGCGCGCGTTTTGCAAGCCGCTGGATGACATGCTCATGCATCGAGCGCCATCCGTCATAGACCGTCAGTGCATGGTTCTCGATGCCGAGTTCGATCAGCATCCGGTTCCTGGCTGCGATGAACTGGGCGTGCCAGTCGCTCCGCACCCTGCTGGGCTTGGCCTTGCCGTCAATGGCTACCATCGGGTGCTCCGCCTGATGCGCGCAACTGCCGCAAAGCCGCTTTCATGCGTCTCGCGTATGCCCGATCTCCCTCTTTCCATCGAGCTGGGTTGCTTTCAGTCGCTGCGATCTCAGGTCTCACGACTACATATTCGATTCCGGCTGCCCGCTTGTGACAGCAGGCTTCAGGCCACAGGCGCGGTTCGGTCGACTGCCAACCATTATAACGATCCCGCGTCCCAACGGCGAGTGCTTAGTCATATCCTGCCGAATGTCAAACGTGGCGATCAGGACCATTCGTCCTGATGAATACTGAAAAGTGGGTCTCGACCCTTGGCGGCTACCGTTAGCCAAGCATTCGATGCGGAACTTGACGGCTCGAACATGCCCGGACTATGACTGCGCCGCCGTTGCGACCGGTGCTTCCCGGCGCTCACGACAGTCCGCGACGGCTTCCCGCGCTCGATCCAGCAGGGCGTCCAGCAGGCAGGAGACTTGGCCTTTGAGAGTTGCTGTCATTCCGGCGCGCGGCGGCAGCAAGCGGGTGCCGCGCAAGAATGTCAGGGTTTTTGCCGGCAAGCCGATGATCGCATGGGCGATCAAGGCTGCGGCTGATTCCGGGGTCTTCGACCACATCCTCGTTTCGACCGACGATGTGGAGATTCGCGACGTTGCCGTGGCCGCTGGCGCCGAGGCGCCGTTCCTGCGACCGGCGGAACTGTCAGACGACCACACCGGCACCCGAAAAGTCATCCAGCATGCGATAAGCGAGGCCGAGCGCGCGTTCGGCCTCGTTGAAGCGGTCTGCTGCATCTATGCGACAGCCGCCTTTGTTGAACCGGACGATCTCCGTCAGGGGCTCCAGCGGCTGACCGCCGACGGGCGTCAGTTCGCATTCTCCGCGACGGCCTATGCCTATCCGATCCAGCGTGCCTTGAGGCGCGCCGCGGGTGGCGGCGTCGAGATGTGCCAGCCGGAGCATCGCCTGACCCGCACCCAGGACCTGGAAGAGGTGTTTCACGACGCCGGACAGTTTTATTGGGGCAGGCGTGACGCCTTCCTCAGCGAAGAGCCGATGTTCGGCCCGCAGGCGGCGCCGGTCATGATCCCCAACTGGCGGGTCCACGACATCGACAACGAGGACGACTGGAAGCGCGCCGAGATGATGTTTTCCGCGCTCGGCAAGGGAGCGGCGGCGTGACGGACCGGCCCTCGGTCATATTCCGCTGCGACGTCAGTCCGGCGATCGGCATCGGCCATCTGATGCGCTCGCGCACTTTTGCCGGAGCGCTGTGCGACGCCGGTCAGACATGCGTCATGGTCGGGCCGTCGCTCGACTACTGCAACGAAAATGACAAGGTCCTGTTCGACGATTGGGTGCCGGTCCTGGATTGGCAATCCGGCACGAGCGACGCTCGGAACTTCGTCGAAATCGCACGCTCGCATGGCGCGCGCCGCGCGGTACTCGACGACTACCGGACGGACGAGCGCTTTCAGGAAGTGCTCAGGGACGAAGGGCTGATCTGGATGCAGCATTTCGATGCGAGCAAGCCGAACCGCTTCTGGGCGGACATGATCGTCCACGGCAGCCCTTCGGAAACCGCGGAGCGTTGGCGGCCCCATTTGCTCAATCCCCACTCCGAAATGCTGTTCGGCCCGAGCTTTTCGGTGCTGCGGCCGGAATTCCCGCCGCTCGAACTCCAGCCGGATGACAGAGAGGTCAGGACGATCCTTGTCTCCTTCGGCGGCGGCAATGATCAGGGCGCCGTCCTGCTGACGCTTAAGGCGCTGATCGGCCGGACGGCGCAAAATATCCGCTTCGCCGTCATGTCGGGGTCACGCAACCCCAATATCCCGGTCATCCAGGCTTGGATCGACGAACATGCCGGGGATCGCGTCACGCTGCATGTCGAGCCGAAGGATATCGCCGGCCTGTTCGCCAGTTGCGACCTGGCGATCCTCGGCGGCGGCATCAGCATCTACGAGGCGGCTGCCTGCGGGCTGCCAATGGTGGTGACGGCGCTTGCCGACAACCAGCTTCGCCAGTGCGATGCCTGGGAAAAGCTCGGCGCGGCGATCTTCCTCGGACGTGTCTCCGATCTCACCCCGGAACTGCTCGGCGACCGCGTCGTCTCTTTGATCGCAGACCGACCGCGCCGTGCCCAAATGACACGGGTCGGCAGGAATGCCGTCGATGGTCAGGGAGCCCGGCGGCTTGCCGAGCATTTGCTGAAGGACCGAAAGAAATGACGAACAACGCGGCCATCGTGCTTGGCGCCAATGCCGGCCAGGCGGATCTGATCCGCTACCTGAAGGAGCGCGGCTGGAACGTGACCGCCGTGTCCGGCAGGCAGGTCGGCGACCCCGGCGAGACGCTGGCGGACAGCTTCGTCAAGCTCGACATCAGGGATGTCGACGCCGTCTCCGCGCTGGCGCGCGAGAAGAAGGCGGAGATCGTCTATTCGATCTCGTCCGACGTTGCCATCACTGCTGCCACCGAGGTATCGGAAAAGCTTGGCCTGCCACATTTCTTCGACAGTGGCTTGGTCGATATCTTCAACAAGAAGCCGCTGCTGCGGGAATTCTTGAACAGCCGCAATCTGAGCCCCGTCGCCTTCGCGGAAGTGACCTCGGCGGACCAGGCGAGCGACTGGTCGGTGTTCCCCTGCGTGGTCAAGCCGACCGACGCGCAGGGCCAGCGCGGCGTCCAGAAAGTGTTCGAAAAGGCCCATCTTGCCGAAGCAATCGAGATCGCGATCGACGCCTGCAAGGAGCCGAAGAGCGCCATCATCGAGGCCTTTCTCGAAGGTGTCGAGATCTCCTGCAACGTGCTTGTCAGCGACGGCGAGCTTGTCGTCTCCGAGCTCTCCGAACGCCTCGTCCACACCGGCGCCAATTTCGGCATCCCGACCGGCCATCTGATCCCGATCGTCCATGTGCCGGAGCATTTCGTCAAGGAGGCCGGCAAGCTCGTCGAGGATGTCACTCGGGCGCTGGGCATCAAGGACGGCACGCTTTATTACCAGATGATCGTCACGCCCGAGGGACCGCGCATCGTCGAGATCGCGCCGCGACTCGACGGTTGCCATGTCTGGCGGCTGATCAAGGCGGCGCGCGACATCGATTTCCTCGACGGGGCGGTGCGGCGGCTGACGGGCGAATCGGTGGCCAGGCAGAACGGCCGCAACGATCCGGGCGCCGTCTACGAATTGATGTTCCAGCAGATGCCGCCCGGAAAGCCTTTCGACAAGACCGAGTTCCCGATTCCGGAAGACGCGCTCTATCACGAATACCGTTACCAGCAAGGCCAGCCGGTCGTGCCGGTGAACGGACGGCTGGAAGTAGTCGGCTACTACGTCAGGAAACGCTAAGGCGGTCGAAAAATCGCCTTTCTTCGGCGGTTGTTGCGCCTGCCCGGGCGGCTTTCTGTCCAGGTAGATGATCGGAGGCGACAATGAAGGTTGCGGTGACGGGCGCGTCCGGCTTCATCGGCCGCTATCTGGTCGAGACGCTGATCGGCGACGGGCACCAAGTGGTCGCTCTCGGCCGCGCTAATTCTGACAAGTCCGCCCGGGGCGGACTGACGGCGCTCAAGACCGACTATTCCGAGGAAAGCCTGAAGGCGGCGTTTGCTGGGGTCCAGGCCATCGTGCACCTGGCCGGGAGGCGAATGACCCGCGAGGACGAGCCCAACCGGTTGGCGCCATTCATGGAACCGAACGTGCTGGCGACGGAAAACCTGATGCGTGCTGCGAAGGCGGCCGGCGTCGGCAAGGTGGTGATCGCTTCGACCATCGCTGTCTATTCGGCAAAAAACGAGGTGCCTTATCGCGAGACCGAGGTGCCGCTGACGCTCAACGCCTACGGCCTCTCCAAGCTCATGGCCGAGCAATACGCCAACCTCTACGCGCCTACGGCCGGCGTCGTGCTCACCAACCTGCGCTTCGCCGCCGTCTACGGCCATGGTGAGAAAGGCACGCCAGCGTTGATGCGCTTCATAAACGAGGCCACGGAAAAACGCACACTGACACTGCAGGGCAACCGGCTGATCAGCATCGACCAGCTTTACGTGCGTGACGCGGTGGGCGCGGTGCTCGCCGCGCTTGACGACAAGAATGCCGGGGGCACCTTCAACATCGGCTGCGGCGACGCCTACAGCGTGGTGCAGATGGCCGAGACTGTGAATGCCGTCTTCGGCAATGCCGGCAATCTCGTCACCGAGAATTCGCATGAGGCGCCGGTGCGCAAGAATCGCATGGACATTGCGCACGCGGCTGCTGTTCTCGGCTGGCGGCCGCGTTACGGCCTTGCCGAGGGGCTCGCCGACTTTCTTGCGACACGCGAAAAAGCCTGCGATAGGTGACGCCGACCGAATGGGCGGTCTCCCTCCGCCCCAAAACCCCCGATTAGAGACAGAGATCATGGCCCGTCTGAAAGAACTTCTGTTTGCCGGTACCGAAAGGGCGAACGACCAGTCGCCCTTCATCATCGCCGAAATGTCCGGCAACCATAACGCCTCGCTGGACAAGGCGCTGGCGATCGTCGATGCCGCGGCCGCGTCGGGCGCCGATGCGCTGAAGCTGCAGACCTACACGCCCGACACCATGACGCTCGACGTCAAGGAGGGCGAGTTCGTCATCAACAATCCGTCCTCGCTGTGGGCGGGCCGCGACCTCTACAACCTCTACAAGGAAGCCCACACTCCCTGGGAATGGCACAAGCCGATCTTCGACCGCGCCAAGAGCCACGGTATGCTGGCCTTCAGCTCGGCCTTCGACGACACGTCGGTGGATTTCTTGGAGACGCTGGACGTGCCCTGCTACAAGGTGGCGTCGTTCGAATGCGTCGACATCCCGCTGATCAAGAAGGTGGCGTCCACCGGCAAGCCGATGATCATCTCCACCGGCATGGCCACCATCGCCGAGATCGACGACGCGGTGACGGCGGCGCGCGGCGCCGGCTGCAAACATCTCGTGCTGTTGAAGTGCACCAGCTCCTATCCGGCCTCGCCGGAAAACTCCAACCTGCGGACCATCCCGCACCTGGCAAAGCTGTTCGACTGCGAGGCCGGGCTGTCCGACCATACGCTGGGCATCGGCGCCGCCGTTGCCGCCACCGCGCTGGGGGCAGGGGTGATCGAAAAGCACTTCATCATGTCGCGCGCCGAGGGCGGCGTCGATTCGGCCTTCTCGCTGGAGCCGCAGGAGTTCACGGCGCTTGTCGATGGTGTGAAGGTCGCGCAGGCCGCACTCGGCTCGATCTTCTACGGCGCCACGGAATCGGAGCAGAAGGGCCGCACGCGCCGCCGCTCGCTTTACGTGACCAAGGACATCGAGGCCGGAGGCGAGATTTCCGCCGACAACATCCGTAGCATCCGGCCGGGCCTTGGCCTGGCGCCGAAATTCTACGATACGCTGCTCGGCCGCCGTGTCTCCAAGCCGGTCAAGAAGGGCACGCCGGTAAGCTGGGATCTTCTGGGTTGAGGCTTTCAAAGCCAGCCGAAAAACCGAACTGAAAAATGACCCGGCGGCATCGTGCCGCTGGGTTTTTTCATGCCCGCCGGCGTTCTGCGTCCAATCATCGCAGGCAAGCAAAAAGGCCGCCCGGAAACCGGACGGCCTTCGAAAAAGCGATGCTTTGTGCGAATCAGTAGCCGGCTTCGGCGAGCAGTTTGCGCAGCCCGTTGTCGTCCAGCACGTCGGGGTTGGTGTCACTGGAATAGGTGAAGCGATCCGCCACAGCGGTCGCGCCCATTGTCTCCTTCAGCGACTTGCGCGCGAAATCGTCGAACGCCGGCTCGATCGCATATCGGCTGCCGAGGTCGACGGTGATGTAGGCGTCGTCGACCGAGATCATCACTTCGTGCAGCTTCTCGCCCGGACGGATGCCGACGGTGTGGGTCTTGCAGTTCGGCGCGATCACATTGGCGAGCTGCATGATGTTCACGCTCGGAATCTTCGGCACGAAGATCTCGCCGCCCTGCATGATCGGGAAGCTGGAGAGCACGAAGTCGACGCCCTGCTCCAGCGTGATCCAGAAACGGGTCATGCGCTCGTCGGTGATCGGAATGTCGGCGTTCTGCTTGGCGAGCGCGGCGAAGAACGGCACGACCGAGCCGCGCGAACCGATGACGTTGCCGTAGCGCACGACAGCGAAGCGGGTCCGGCGGTTGCGGCCGACCAGGTTGTTGGCGGCCACGAACGACTTGTCGGAAGCCAGCTTGGTAGCGCCGTAGAGGTTGATCGGGTTGCAGGCCTTGTCGGTGGAGAGCGCGACGACCTTTTCCACATCATTGTCCAGGGCAGCGGCGATAACATTCTCGGCGCCCATGATGTTGGTCTTGATGCACTCCATCGGATTGTATTCGGCGGCCGGCACCTGCTTCAGCGCGGCTGCGTGGACGACATAGTCCATGTTGCGCATGGCCATGCGCAGGCGGTCCTGGTCGCGGACGTCGCCGATGAAGAAGCGCAGCGAGTGCAGCTTCTCGGCGGGGAACTTCTGGCGCAGCGCCTGCTGCATCTCATACTGCTTCAGTTCGTCACGCGAATAAACGACGATCCGGTCGGGGGTGCTGGTGGAGAGGACCCTGTTGATGAAGGCCCTGCCGAAAGAACCGGTACCTCCGGTCACAAGGATGTTCCGGCTATTCAGGTCTACAAGTTGCATTCTCTATCTCGCTGGTTCGGCAAGCGTCGGCGTTTTCGCAGTCCGCTTGCTCCGATTCTGAACGTTGATTAAGGGTGCCCCAAAACCCGAAGAGACGAATGGCGCCGTTCAACAGCGGGCGGCAGCCAAAGTCAATATGTTGCGTTGCAGAAGATGAAAGTTGGAAACCCCGGCGTGCAACTTCCCCGCGATGACCGTCTTTTGTGCCTCCCGGAGCAGCTTGACGCGCGCCGATAGTGCGGCAATAGTCCGGCCGCTTTTGGGGCGTGCCACAATTCCGGCCAAACGCTCATCTCCTTGTCGGATTGGTCGGGGCGATTCCTCTCGACACTTCTGAAGCCAACAAAACAGTTTGCCCCACCTACGGCGGAGTCTTTTGAATGTTACCTTATGGCCGGCAGTCTATCAGCGAGGATGACATCCAGGCGGTCGTCAATGTCCTGCGGGGCGATTTCCTCACCACCGGCCCAGCCGTCGGCGTATTTGAGGAAGCGCTGGCGAAATTCATCGGCGTAAAACATGCCATTGCCTGCGCAAACGGTACGGCTGCGCTGCATCTTGCAAGCATGGCGCTCGGCCTGAAGCCCGGCGACCAAGTCATCGTCCCCTCGATCTCCTTCGTCGCGACCGCGAACGGACCGCGCTATGTCGGCGCCGACGTAATTTTCGCTGACGTCGATCCCGATACGGCGCTGATTACGCCTGCCGCTCTGGAGGAAGCGATTTCCCGCGCCGATCCGAAGCGGCTGAAGGCGGTGTTCGTCGTCCACATGGGCGGCAACCCGGTGCCGATGGCCGAGATCTCTAAGATAGCGCGCGCTCACGGCCTGAAGATCGTTGAGGACGCCTGCCATGCGCTTGGCACCGAATCCACCGCCGACCAGCCGTGGAATGTCGGCGACTGCACCTATTCCGACATGGCCGTCTTCTCCTTTCACCCGGTCAAGACCATCACCACCGGCGAAGGTGGCGCGATCACCACCAATGACGACAAGATGGCGCGCCAGTTGCGTCTGGAACGCAACCATGGCTTGGAGCGCGAGCGGGAAGGGTTCGGCAATGCCGCGCTCGCCTTCGACACCGACGGTGCGACCAACCCTTGGTACCACGAGCTGCGCACGCTCGGCTTCAATTACCGCCTGACCGACTTCCAGGCCGCGCTCGGCCTTTCCCAGCTCGGCCGCCTGCCTGAATTCCTCGAACGCCGGCGTGCGCTCACTGCCCGCTATCGCGAAGCCTTCGCCAGGCTGAACAGCGACACGCTGCGTCTGGTCGAGGCTCCGAAGGGCAGCAATTCCGCACTGCATCTGATGGTCGCGCTGGTCGATTTCGAGGGCATTGGCACAAGCCGCGCAAAGTTTATGAACAAGCTTCGTGAGAAGGGCGTCGGCACGCAGGTTCACTATATCCCGATCCACCGCCAGCCTTATTATGTCGAAGCTTCCGCTTCACCGGAACTGCCGGGCGCCGACCGCTACTATGCCCGCTGCCTGTCACTGCCTCTCTATCCTGACATGAAGGATGAGGATGTCGATACGGTGGTAGAGACGCTGCAAGCCGTTGCCGCCGGCTGATCGTCTTTTCCGCAGGCCCGATCTGATTGATTGGCCACAAGGCCGCGAGGGCTGAAATCCTTCGCGGCCTTGCCGCGTCATCTGCTGGAAAAACGGCCGCAACCGGCCATTCTCCATTCCGACGCCTTGCAGGCGGCTTTCCAACGCTGTTTTATGCGCGGCGTCACGCTGAACGCGCCGTCGGGGAGGGGGCTCGGACCATGGTCGACCGCAACGTGCTTCTATACGGAACCACCGAACCTCTTCCGGAGACTTTTGAACTCAAGGCAGGACCTGTAACCGCGACGTTTGATGCGGGCCAGTTGCGGTGGATCAGGCTCGGCGGGGTCGAGGTGATTCGCGCAATCTCGTTCCTCATCCGCGACCGCAACTGGAGCACCGCGATCCCGCAGATCGACAATCTGAAGCTCGATCAAGGTGAAAACGGTTTCTCGCTCGAATTCGACGCACGCTGCCCGACCATCGATGGCGACTTCGTCTGGCACGGCTCCTATCGCGGCGAGGCCGACGGCTCGCTGACCCTGGTCGGCAAGGGTCGGCCTGAAAAGGATTTCGTCACCTGCCGCACCGGTTTCGTCATCCTGCATCCGCTGCGCGGCGTCGTCGGCGAGCCAATGACCGTCGAGCATGTCGACGGTTCGATCGAGGAGGCGGTGGTGCCGGCGGAGATCGTTCCGGACCAGCCCTATCTGCTCGTCCGCGCGATGACGCATTCGCCGCTGCCGGGCGTCAGGGCGACGATCCGCATGGAGGGCGATAGCTGGGAGACGGAAGATCACCGCAACTGGACCGACGCTTCGCTGAAGACCTATAGCAGGCCGCTTTTTCTTCCCTGGCCTTACACGATCCCCGGGGGCGAGGAGGTTTCCCAGTCGGTCAGCTTGCGCTTTTCCGGCAAGCTTCCGGCAAAACCCGCCCAAGCCGGCCCTGTGGCCGTAAACCTTGGCAACGAGGCAGGCGCGATGCCGGAGATCGGCATCAGCGTACTGCCGGAAGATGCGGAGCTTGCGGCGAGCGCGTCGGCGCTGGTCAAGCAGGCCTCGGTATCGCATCTCAACTGCCGGCTCGACCTACGCTCGGCCGCATGGCAGGAGCCGCTGGTGCACTACCGCAGGCTAGCCGACGTTACCGGCGCGAAGCTGGCGCTTGAGATCATCCTTCGAGGAGACCCGGAGCCGGCCGTCGAATTGGCGCCGGTGGCGGCTGCCATCCGCGAGGCCGGCCTGTCCCCCGCGGCGGTTGTGGTCACGCCAGCGGCAGACCTCGTCTCCTATCCGCCGGGACGTCCCTTTCCGGCAGGCATTCCGAGCTTCGAGGCGGTCGCTGCAGCCGCGCGCGCGGCATTTCCCGGCGCGCGCATCGGCGGCGGCATGCTCTCCAATTTCACCGAACTCAACCGCAAGCGCCCGCCGCGCGGCGTCTTCGATTTCATCACCCACGCCACGTCGAGCGTGGTGCATGCCGCCGACGACCGTTCGGTGATGGAGACGCTCGAATCGATCGGCCATATTGTTCACTCCACCAAAAAGCTCACCGGCGGCGAGCCCTACCGGATCGGTCCTTCGCACATCGGCAACAGCTTTAACCCCTATGGCTCGCGAGTGACGCCCAACCCGGATAATGGCCGCGTCACCATGGCGCGTGTCGAGCCGAGGCATCGCGGCCTGTTCGGCGCGGCGTGGCATCTGGGCTTCTTGTCGCAGGCAGCGAATGGGGGTGTCGAGGCTGCGACTGTCGCATCGCCCGCCGGTGAGTTCGGCATCGCCTATCGCAAGTTGGCGCACGCCCAGCCCTGGTTCGACGAAGCCGCCTCCCCACAGGTCTATCCATTGTATCACGTGATTGCCGGTATCGCCGCCGGCGCCGGCAGGCCGCGCACCGAGGTCTCGTCGGGCGATACTGACCGCATCCGGGCCGTGGCGTGGAAGGATGCGGGCGTCACGCATCTCTGGCTTGCCAACACGTCGGATGGCATCGTCGATGTGTCGGTGCAGGGCACGTCTGGCAGCGCAACGTTAGCCGTCCTCGACGAAGCGGGCTTCGAGGGGGCAGCCAGCGACCTGGATTTCATGTCCAAAGGCACGCCGTTCGCCGGCGGGACGATCAATCTCGGCGCATTCGCCGTCGCCCGTCTCAGCTTCGGTAGCTGATCGGACTACGGTCCGAAGGCCTACCTGCCGGATCGGCCAGGCACGGCCGGCTGTCTGCTGTCTTCGGCTTGCGGCCACCGTGCAAGGGGGAAGGGGATGTCATCGCGTAGAAAGCAATGACCGAGCGCTCTCGGGCGCCCTTACTCCCTTCCCCCTCGCAACTAGGCGCTCCCCAGAGCTTTCAGCCAGCGGCGCGCAGGCGCGGCTGGGTGGCGTAGTATCGCCCGAACCGGTTGGCGAGGAAGCTGTCGAGCGAGATCTCCTCCTGCCGGACAAAACCGCGGTCGCGCAGCTTTCCGTCGGCGAGCATGTCGAGAACCGCACAGATGCTGGCCGCCGTGGTGATCTGGATGGCGCTGTAGAGCCTGCCGGAAATGACCTCGCTGTAGACCTTGTTGGCGTAGGTCTCCTGCACGAGGCGTCCGTCCTTGTGGCCGGTGACGGTGACAAAGATGACCACGACGTCCTGGTTAGTCGAAGGCAGGGCCTTTTCCAGAATGTCCTTCAGCACGTCTCGGCGATGGCGCAGGTCAAGGTCGTTGAGCAGCGCCTTCATGATGGTGGCATGGCCGGGATAGCGGATGGTGCGGTAGTTCAGCGTGCGCACCTTGCCGTCTAGCGTCTCGCACAGTGTGCCGAGCCCGCCAGACGTGTTGAAAGCCTCGTAGGTCACGCCGTCCAGCGCGAATTCCTCGAGTTCCTCCATTGCCGGCACCTTGGTCAACCGGCCCTCGACGATCGCCTCGCAAGGCTCGATATATTCGTTGATGACGCCGTCCGTGCTCCAGGTCAGGTTATAGTTGAGCGCGTTGGACGGATATTGCGGCAGCGCGCCGACGCGCATCCTTACCGTGTCCAGCGTGTCGAAGCGGTCGACAAGGTCTTTTGCGACGATCGAAATGAAGCCCGGGGCGAGACCGCATTGCGGGATGAAGGCGGTTTTCGCGCCGGTGGCGATTTCCTTGACGCGCTTGGTGGATTCGACGTCCTCGGTCAGGTCGAGATAATGGACGCTCGCGGCTGCGGCCGCCTCGGCGATCGTCGTTGTCAGATGGAAGGGAGCGGCGCTGAGCACGGCGAATTTGCCAGCCATCAAGGTTTCAAGCGCCACCTTGTCGGCGATGTCGATCGCCACCGTCGAGATGGCCTTGTGCGGCTCGATGCGGTCGAGTTGTTCCTGTTGCCGGTCGGCCAGGATGACGTGATAGTCGCCGGACCCGGCGAGCAGCCTTGCTATGGTAGAGCCGATCTTGCCGGCGCCGATCACGATCACGTCTTTCATATCTGCCTCCGCGAGCCGCTTGTTCTGAGAGGCATGATATCCCGCATGGCGATGTCGGATGAAAGCGCCAAGCTGATCGGATTGCCGTATCCTTTTCGGCAATCCGCCGTTAGGATTGGACGAAATGACGACGACCGACAAAGACCGCCAGCTGCTGGCGTTGCTCAGCGAGAACGCGCGCGCCTCGACCTCAGAATTGGCGCGCGGCCTGGGTCTGTCGCGGACCACGGTGCAGGCGCGCATCGAACGGCTGGAGCGTGACGGCGTCATCACCGGCTATGGGGTTCGCCTGTCGGACGAGTTCGAGCGAAACATCGTCAAGGCCCATGTGCTGATCACTGCCGGTCCGAAGGCGGTGGCACGGGTCACGGCCGAGCTTGCCGCAATTCCGGAAGTCCGCACGCTTCATTCGGTGAGCGGCAGCTTCGACCTTATTGCTATTGTCGCCGCTCAGTCGATCGCCGAACTGGACCACCTGATCGACCGGATCGGTCAACTGCAAGGAGTGGAACGCACGCTGTCGTCAATTATCCTGTCGACCCGCATCAGCCGATAAATCGCGTCAGCCCTTCTTGGCGTCTTCGGCGACCGTGCGTGACGCTTGCCGCCAATCCCCTGCCTCGCCCGTGCGGTCCTTTTCGAAAAGATCCGTCCACGGCATCTCGGGCAACCACCCTTCGCGCCGGCAAACCCAGAGCTCATAGGTGGGGATCAGGTCGGTCGGCGCGTCGTCCAGACTTCCGAGCATGATCTCAGCCTCGTCCGGGCCGAGCGAGAACAGCGGCGATCCGCAATTCACGCAAAAGCTGCGGCCCTGATAAGTGCCCACATGCCCTTTGGCGTCGAACGCCGGACGCGGCCAGATCGCGAAAACCGCGAAAGCCGACCCGCTGGAAGCGCGACAGTCCTTGCAGTGACAGAGGCCGACCCGGTTTGGCTGTCCGCTTACGCTAAAGCGCACCTCGCCGCACATGCATCCGCCGGTGCGAACAGTGCTTCTTCCAAGGGTATCGCTCATAGGACTGTCTTCAGGCCGGTTTCGTCTGCGCGTCGCGCTTGCGGCGCAACACATCCTCGACTCCTTCGAGTTTCTTCGACCTGCCCGAAATCGCGGTCGATACCACCGCTGGCGGATCGCTGGCGGGAAACGAATCTTCCAGCCCATGCTGAAGCTGCTCCTCGAGCGTCTCCGGATTTTCCGACCGTCCCGGCGTGCGCCGCGACTGGATGTCTTCCTCCGGCTTCCGTGATTCGGGGTGGTTCCGGACTTCGCTCAGGGCAGTGTAGAGGCGGTGGATGGCATGCTCTTTCATTGCCGCGAAATCCGGGTCGTCACCCTCCATGGAGTCCAGCCGATCCACCATCTGTCGCTCGAATTTGTCGAGACAACTGGTGGTGTGGGTCTGGCAAAGTCGCCGAAGTGCTTCGTGGAGCAGAAGAGGTTCCAGATGGTAGGCAGCCTTCAATTCGACAACCGCGACCTCTTTGGTTTCGATATCCGTGCCCGTCATGACGCTCTCCAATCGTCAGGCAGTTGTCCTCAAATAACTGCAGCGACGGATCGGAGTTCCACTTGCGTTGCTGTTTCCCGGCCAGTCGACATAATCCCGAGAGGCTGTTTCGGGTCCATGGCTGTGGCAACAGCCTGATCAAACCGGGTCGTCTCCCATTTCCGACACCGGAGACACGATGACCGCTTCGTACGGCGCGGTTAGCGACCATCGCACATGGCCCGGCGACCGTTCGAGGATTGCAGCGCCATCCACGGCCTGCGGCGCAACCCGCTTCAGAACGACTGTGCCGAAGCCGCTGCGTGAGCTGTCCTCCCGCCTGTCGACCTTGCGCGGAATGGCAGTCTCCTCCCAGTTCAGCAGGAATTCGCGCCGGCCTGCCAGGTTGGTGGCCACCTGCCAACTGATGGCGATCCGCCCCACCTCGCTCGACAAGGCCCCATATTTGGACGAATTGGTCCCCAACTCGTGGAACGCCATGCCGATATGCTGGACGGCATTGGGCTGCAGCGTCAGCAGCGGCCCGGACAGCGAGATCTGGTCCTCATGGCCGAACGGCTTCAGATGCTCCTGGATCACGTCGAAAAGGCTGGCGCCCGACCATTCCGACGTAACAAGCAGGTCATGCGAACGCGACAGCGCCATGATCCGGTCGCGCACGCGGCGCTCGAAATCCTCTGGGCTGATCGAGTGCTTGTTGGTTTCCCGGATGATGGAGAGGATGACGGCGAACTGGTTTTTGACGCGGTGGTTCACCTCCCGCATCAACATGCGGATGCGGCGCTCGCTTTCCTTCGCCTGCGTGATGTCCCGTGCAATTTTTGAAGCCCCGACAATTTCGCCGTCGCGGTTCTTGATCGGCGACACGGTCAGCGACACCGATATCAGCGTGCCGTCCTTGCGCCGCCGCACCGTTTCGTAACTCGCGACCCGCTCACCTTTCTTGACGCGGGCGATGATGTCGACCTCTTCGCCGCGAAGGCGGTCGGGTATCAGCATCAGGATCGACTGCCCGACCGCTTCTTCCGCCGTGTAGCCGAAAAGCCGCTCGGCGGCATGGTTCCAACTGGTGACGACGCTGTTGAGGTCCTTGCTGATGATCGCGTCGAACGACGAATCGACGATCGCTGCGAGTCGTGAGTCGGCATCGGCGCCGGTGCGAGGGACTATGCTGACGATCTCGGCCATGATCCAACGTATCAGTCCGATCATGCGCGGACAATTTCATTTGACATGTCTCCGATGGGGATCGCCGGAAAGTGCCGGCGTCCGGAAGAGCACCGTCGGATTGCCGTAAGTTCCCATCTCGTCCGCCTGTCGAGTCCAGGCAACGACATCCGGATATTTCATCGACAGCGCCATTGCGGTGCGGATTGCGCATTCTTCGTTCTGCTGTTCGGCCGGCCCGAAGATCGGCTGAAGGTTGCCATGTTCGTCCGGGTCGAAGGCAACGACCATGATCAGTTTTGGCATCGGGGTCGGATCACTTTGTTCACGCAGCTGATGCTCCGTTCCTTGGGCGACGTTTGCTAACGAAACCGCGCCGGAAAACCGCGGCGGAGGAATGCGAAGGAAAAGAAAGCGTGGAAGGCGGGACGGGAAACCGCCTTCCACGCGCTGACGGGTTGCGCTCCCGTCAGATCACCACGAGGTCGGCATGGGTGAGGTTGGGAATGCCGGCCAGTGTGGCGAATTTGATATTGCCGAACGCTGTCCCGGAACCGTCCGCGTCGTAGTAGAGCGCGCCGGTCTCGGAATTGTAGATGATGCGGTCGTTGAAATCCTTCGGTGCGGCCGCGATGTCCTTGAAGGCGTCGACATGCAGCGCGCCGATCGGCAACACGCCGAAGACCGCCGAGTCGAGATAGATGGTGTCGTCGGCGATGCTGAAATCGCCGATAGTGCTGACATTGTTTGCGCCGAGCGGCGAGATAAACGCGAAGAAGTCGGCGCCGCCGAGACCAAAAAGCGTGTCCAGCCCGCCCCGGCCGGCAATGATGTTGGACCCTGCGTTGCCGATGATCTTCTGTCCGAATTCGTTGCCGGCAAGGTCGATCCCAAGCGTGCTGGACGAACCGTTCGTGGTTAGAATCTCGACCTGAACGCCTGAGCTAAGCGCGTAGTCGACGCCGGCCATGACACGGTCGGCGTTTCCGCCGTCCGCGCCTTCGACCACCGTCGTCCCTGAAGAGTAGACCTGGTAGGTATCGTTGCCTGCAAGCCCGCGTAGCGTGTCGACCGCGCCGCCCCCGTCCCGAAGCATGTTGCTGCCGGCATTGCCGACGATATCCTGATGCAGCGCGTTGCCGGTCAGGTCGATATTCGTGGTGCCCTCCTGATCGGCTGTCGTCAGTATTTCAACTCCGACGCCGGAAGCCAGTGTGTAGCTGATGCTCGCCATCACCGTGTCCGCGTTGCCTTGCCCGGCAATCTCGCGGATCGCCGTGGCCGTGCTGTCGATCCGGTAGGTGTCGTTGCCACCCAGTCCGATCAGCACGTCGCCGGCCCCGCCGCCGTCGGCGAGCACATTCGCACCGGCATTACCGTGGATGGTCTGCGACAGTTCGTTGCCGGTCAGGTTGATCGCGGCGGTGTCCGTGGAGCCGTTGGTCGTCAGCCGCTCGACACCGACACCCGCAGCCAGCAGGTAGGAGACGCCGGCCGCAACACGGTCGTTGATGCCGCCGCCCGCCGCCTCTAACACTTTCGTGTCGGCGCTGTAGACGCGATAAAGGTCACTGCCTCCGCCGCCCTCGAACATGTCGCCCGCCCCTTCGGAGCGGAATTCGTCGGCGAACGCCGAGCCGAAGACGAGATCGACCGCCGAAGTACCGGCAAAGTCGGCTGCCGCGTCGAACAGTGCGACATTGAATTGCCGCTCGATTGCCGCCCCACCGATATTGTCGTTCACAAAATAGCTGGCGGTTGTGTTCATGCCTGGCGTCAGCGTGGCAACGAATTGCAAGTCCATCGACCGGTCCGCTGTCTGCCGGAGATAGTCACGGTCCCCGCCGATTTCCGCACCTATCTCGCCATCCCACTGGAAGACGCCACTCTCGTCCTCGAAGCCGGTCAGATCGTAATGAAAGGTCGCGGCAAGCTGGTCACCGCTGCGCCCAAGCGAGAATGCGGCTGACATGCCGGATACGAACTGATTTACGATCATGACATTCTCCTTTCTATCGCGCCCGCTAAAGACAGATGCGCGCCCGGTGCCCGAAGTGGCAGGCGCCGGCTATTCCCGTCCCTTCCAGCCGTGCAGGAAATCGAAAGCCTCCAGCCCGTCCGGCCGTTGGACCGGATGCAGGGCTGCGTCCTGGGTGTCCTCAACGTCAGGCAGGACGTTGCGGCGCGAGGAGGAATTCGAGGCAAGCAGGCTCCAAAGCGCGAAGGAAGCGCGTGATGCGTCCACTGCCAGATTGGCTGTCGTGAAGATTGCCGTGCGCATCCAATTTCTCCCAATTGGCATGTCGAGTTTGGTCCTGCCTCGTCGGGCTGCTCACGAATGCCCTTGCAGGCGTTGTCAAAAACCATGAGGCAAGGTTCGGCGTGGAGAGCGGAACGGGAATCTGCCCTCCACGCCCTGGCGGGTCATGGACACCCGTCAGATCACGACAAAATCCAAATGCGAGATGTCCGGTGCTCCCGTGAGCGTGGCGAACCGGACGTTGCCGTATACGGTGCCCGAGCCGTCGGCGTCGTAGTAGAGGGCGCCGGTCTCGGAATTGTAGATGATACGGTCATTGGCATCCTTCGGTCCGTCGGTGATGTCCTTGAAGGCCGATGCGGCGAGCGCACCCGTCGGCAGCGCCGTGAAGAACAGATTGTCGAGCTGCATCGTGTCGGCGGCGACGTTGAAATCGGTGACGGTGTCGACATTGGCGTCGGCGTTCAGCGCCGAGTTGAACACGAAGATGTCCTGCCCGGCGCCGCCGGTCAGCCGGTCGTTGCCGGCATAACCTTTCAAGATGTCGTTGCCTGCACCGCCATTGATTGCATTGTTGGCGCTGTTGCCGTTCAGCGCATCGTTGAAGTCCGACCCGACGAGGTTTTCGATCGAGACGAAGCTGTCGCCGGCCGCGTCGCCGCTGTTGATCGACGGATTGGAGAGGCTGACGGTGACGCGGGCCGCCGCGCCGGAATAGGAGGCGGTGTCGATGCCGGTTCCCCCATCCAGTCGGTCGGCGCCGGTGCCGCCCTGCAATGTGTCGCTGCCGGTGCCGCCGCTCAGATTGTCATTGCCGGCGTCTCCGCGGATGGCGTCATTGTTCGCCCCGCCATCGGCGGTGTCGTTGCCGGCCCCGGCGGAGATGATGTCGTCGCCGGCGTCGCCGCCCAGGAAGATGTCGTTGCCGTTGCCGCCGTCGAGACGGTCGTCGCCCACACCGCCATAGAGCGTATCGGCACTGTCGCCACCGCGCAGCGTGTCGTTGCCGCCGAGGCCGGAGAAGCTGATGCTTTCCGTTCCGCCGGTCATGCTGTCCGCGGCCTTGTCCGATCCGAGGAAAGATTCGATGCGATAAAAGGAATCTCCCGCGGCGGAGCCGCCCATGACGAGCGTCCGCAGATTGATGATGGCTCCTCCCAGCCGGCTGAAGTCCATGATGTCGAAGCCGAGATAGCCGTCGAAAATGTCCTGGCCGGAGCCGTCGGCGATGAGGCGGTCGCTGCCTTCGCCGCCCATGATGTAGTTGCTCAGTGCGTTGCCGCTGCCGGTGAAATTGCCTTTTCCGAAATAGACGAGTTTCTCGGCGTTCGCCGCCAGCATCAGGTCGTCCAGCGTCGTCATGACCGTGTCATAACCTTCTCCGGCCAGTTCGACGACGATGTCGCCGTAGCTGTCGGTGAAGTAGGTGTCGTTGCCGACGCCGCCCGTCAGCGTATCGTTGCCGGTTCCGCCTTCGAGCAGGTCGTCTCCGGTCTGGCCATAGATCACGTCGTCTCCGGCTTCGCCGTAGAGGCGGTCGTTGCCGCCGGTGCAATTTGCGCCAGGGTCGACCGAATATTCTCCGGTGATCGAATCGTTGCCGTCGCCGCCGAAAATCAGGTCGTCACCGCCGACCAGCCTGTTCGTGGAGTTGTTGAGGACATCGCCGCTGATCGAATCGTTGCCGCCGCCGCCGGAAAGTATGTCGTTGCCGCCGATGACTGTACCGCCGGCGTTCTGGACGTCGCCGATGATCAGTTCGCCCTGGTCGTTTCCGTAGATCTCGTCGTTGCCGCCGCGCAGGAAGGCATATGAATTCATGCTTCCGGCGTCCCCGACGATCTGGGCAACCGACCCGGCGCCCTGTTCGATCCGGTCGTCGCCGCCTGTGACCTCCGCCCGGTCGCCCTCGACCCCGAAAATGCTGATGACGTCTCCCCAGACTCCGGATTGGATCGACGTGGTGTTGACTACAATCGTGTCGTTGCCGCCGAAAATGCGTCCGGAAGCCAGCACTTCTTTGACGTCGCCGACGATGTGCTGTCCGAACGCCGAGGCCTTGGCCGTCATGACGTCCGCGCCGCCGGTGAACTCCACCGTCTGCGCCCCCGCCGTGGCGCGGCCGACAGTGATCACGTCGCCATAGGCCGTGACTTTCGCGTTGCCCAGGTCGAAGACGTCGTCACCGCCCTTGCTTTCGCCGGTGCGGGCCGTGATGCCGTCACCGAACAGCACAAAATTCGTGCCGGCGGGCGCGAAGGCGTTGGTCGCGCCGAGGATGACGTCATTGCCTGAGAGCAGGCTCCAGAAACTGTCGGCACTGTCGTCCAGTAGGGGAGCCGATATTGCCGCGCCTTTGATCGAGATGTCGGGCACCGCGGCATTGTTGTTGCCGACATCGATGGCGATCTCGGTGACGAGGCCGCCCGTTGCGCGGCCGTTTCCGTCGAAGGTCATGCCGGCGCCGGTCAAATCGAGATCGTTGTCGTCTGGCGACAGCCAACTCCAGGTGGTTGCTGTAGGGCCGCCGTCCGCGGTTCCGTAGGCGATGAGGTCGGCATCGGTCATGTCTACCGATGCCTGGGCCTTGGAGAGATCGAGTGTTGCCATTCGTGGTCGGTTCCTATCGAAAATGCTTATCCATCGGCGCGAAGGCGCACCGTCGACGAGATCGCATTGCAATGTTGGTCTTCAACCCAGGGTGTTGGCGCTCCGCCGTGGCGAGGAATTTCGCCATCGATGCGTCAAGTCGTCGTCATGCCAGCCGCGATGCGGATGGACCGGGTTCTGAAAACGAGGGATTTGCGGATCAGGCAGGCAGTCGATGGGCCTTGCCTTGAAAACATACGAAAGCGAGTGCTTTCGTGATGGATGGTTGCGTCATGCTCTCTCCCATGGTCATCGCTTCCATGCCTGGCAACGAGATGCGGCAGCCCGAAGCCAAACGTCTGGCCAGCCAAGAACAAGCTAAGCTGCGTCCGGTGGTCTCAGACACGTCAGGCGTGTGTCCCGTCGGCAAGGCATGGCTTTTGCGCGATTGACGTTGGAAATTCCAACGAATAAGTGGAATGTTAAACATTAGTAGTGCTTATGGACATCGACCTCTATAAATCTTTCCTGGCCATCTACGACACGGGCAGCTTCACGCGCGCCGCCCGCGAGGTCGGCCGCACCCAGTCGGCGATCAGCCAGCAGATCAGGCGGCTGGAGGAGACGCTTGGGCGGCCTCTGTTCACGCGGACCGCCGGGAACGTCGAACTGACCGAATACGGCAAGTCGCTGCTCGGCTTCGCCCGGGATATCGTCGAGACGCACGCTGAGGCTCTCGCCGCGTTCAGCCGCGGGTCGTTCCAGGGGCTTGTCGTGCTCGGCATTCCCGACGGCTATGTGAAGCGGGTCATGCGGGAGGTGCTGCTGGAGTTCACCGCGCTTTATCCCGAGGCGACCATCAACGTCGTCATCGACGACTCGCCGGGACTGGCGCGCCGCATCGCCGACGGTTCCGTCGACCTGACCTTCCTGACCGAAGGAAACTGGCCGACGCGCGGCGACATCGTCTTCAAGGACCGCCTGGTCATAGCCGGTCCGGCGACGGGCGACCTGTCTATGGCCGACCCCTTGCCACTGGCCGTGTGGGACGAGCGCGCTTTCGATCACCGCCTGATGATCGAGGCCCTCGAAGGCATGAACCGCCGCTACCGAATCGCCTGCATCTGTCGCAGCGTCTACGGCAAACATGCCGCGATCACCGCCGGGCTGTGCGCCTCGGTGATGGTCGAGAGCAGCCTGATCGAGGGCGAGCGGGCCTACCTTCCCGAGGACGGCTTTCCTATACTGGCCGATGCCTTCGTTCGGCTGGAACGCTCGCACCTGAAGAAATCCCAGATCGTCGACCGGCTGGAACGCCATCTGCTCGAACATTTTTCAAGGAAGACGCTTCCCAACGAGGCGCGCGCCGCCTGACCAAAACCGGCTCGGCGTTGGGTGGAAGCTGGAGGATGCAGCCCGCTGGCGGAGCGCTTTACGCCGAAACCATCCCGATCTCGTCGATGCAGCGTCTGAGCCGTTGCGCCGCATCGCGGCCGAGCGATACCGGCGCGATGTCTTCGCCAACCGAAAAGCTGCATCGCCCCGACGCAAGCCATTGCACGTTCTCCAACCGCGCCAGGTTGACCATAAGCGATCGGCTGACGCGGAAGAAGGGCGGCGTCGGCAGTTGCGCCTCGAAGTGTCGCAACAGCCGGCACACCAGATGATCGCGCTCGCCGCTCACGAAGATGCGGGTGAAATCCTCTTCCGCCTTGAGAAGCGTGATCTTGTTGAGCGCCACGATGGTCGACTGGCCGCCGACGCGCAGGTGAAGGCGCTGCTCCGAAAAATGGGCCATGTCATGCCCGCTCCGCTGCTGTTGCTCCTGCGCTGGTGCCACGGCCTTGCGCTGGCGCAGTCGGTCGAGGGTAATCGCTAGCCGGTCCGGGTCGACAGGCTTCAGCAGAAAGTCGAGCGCCGCCACGTCGAACGCCTTCACCGCGTAGAGGTCGTGCGCGGTGACGAAGACCACGGCCGGCGGCGGCGACAATTTTTCGAGCACGTCGAAACCCAGGCCGTCGGCCAGTTCGATGTCGAGGAACAGCGCGTCGGGACGTAACGCAAGCACCATCTCCCGCGCCTGCTGTACGCTGCCGGCCTCGCCGACGATCTCCGCGTCGGCATGCGCCTGCATCAGGTGGCGCAGCCCGCGCCGCGCCGGCGGCTCATCATCTACAAGCATCAGACGGAGCATGCCGAACCCCTCAGCAGCAGCCGAGCGATAACCGTTTCGTCCTCCTGCGCGAGCGACAGTTCATGGCGATGCGGATAGTGCAGTTCCAGCCTCCGCCGGGTGTTGGCGAGTCCGAGTGTCGGCCCTGTGCCCGTCGGTGCCGACAGCAGGCCGGGATTGGTCACTTCGACGACCGTGGCATCGTCAAAGCACCGACGGATGCGGACGCCGATCTGCAAGGTCTCGGCGGGCGAGCGCAGTCCGTGCTTGACGGCGTTCTCCACCAGCCCCTGGACGATCAGATGCGGCACCGCGATGGACCGCGCAGCCGGATCGACCTCGATGGTGCACTGCAGACGGTCCTCGAACCTCAATTCCTGGATGCGGACATAGGCGCGCACCGCCTCGATCTCGTCAGCCAGCGGGCATAGTTGCCGGTTATGCTTGTCAAGCGAGTAGCGCAGATAGGCGGCGATGCGCCGCGTCATTTCCAGCGCCGCCTGCGGGCGTTCGGGTATCTCGGCCGCCACCGTGTTGAGCGCGTTGAAAAGGAAATGCGGATCGAGCTGCAGGCGCAAATGCTGCAGTTCCGCACGCATCGCCGCGGCCTGCGCTTCGCTGCGCTGGGCCCGCTCGGTTCGCGCCGCGATTTCCGCGCGAACCCAGAAATAAGCAATCGACCAGGCGAGAAACACCGTGGTGTAATAGATCACCGGAATGGCCGGGTCCCCCGCCATGACCGGTGCGGGAACCACGAACAAATGGTTCTTGACCCACCCGGCCAAAACCATCTGCAGCAGACCGCCGAGTACCGAATAGATGAGCACCGTCATCGCGACGGCTACGGGGCGGAACCCGGATCGGCCGAGAAAGACCAAGTGCGCCAGCGCAGTCAGCGCAAAGCCGACCGGATCGAGCACGATCGTCAGCGCAAAGGCCAGGCCGACGCTGTCGAATGCTGCCAACCGAGAGGCGAAGCCGAAAACGGCGATGAACATCCAGGCGACGGTATGTGCCACCCAGAATGAATCGGCGCCCACGGGCCAGAACGGCACCGTCCTCTCACGCGGCTGCGTTTCCCGCCGTCTGCCCGACTTGGCGGCATGGCTGGCCAGGCTGCTCATCCCGGAGTGTTTTGCGGTGGCAATGCGGTCAAATATCCCACTCGCCAATTATCGATCTGTTCATCAAGCCACGCCGTTTCATCGACCGAATCGGTGGTTTCATCGAGTTCCGCGTGATCTCCCTGAGGTTGCACACGTAATAGCATATGCCGTTGCCATGCGCGCGGATTCGGGTGGGGAGACGGAAATGGTGAACGGGATCGGCCTGCCGCGGGCGGGCTTCGCGAGACGGTTCACCCCCCGCCCGGTCACGCTCGAAACGACCGTCCATGGATGGCTGCCGCCTATTTACGAGCTCGAAACGGCTCTTGGTAGAGCACGGAAACGCTTATTCTCATGTGACCGCCCGCCCGAAAACGTCTCCAGCCGGAATGCATTGCACGCCCTGATCGTATCGGCTTTGGGACTGTGCGGCGCGGGGATAGCCAGCCAGGCGCAGGCAAGCTGCAGCGGCGCCGCGGATCAAAACCTTTCCGCGGGCAATTATGGATACACCTGGTCCATCTGCAACGGGGCCGCGGGCACCGACAGCAAGGACGAAAAAGACGGCGCCTGGGGCGACAACATAACGATCACCTCCGAGGGAACCTACGCGACCAGCGCCGGCGTTCCACCCTACAGTTTGCCTGGCGGGGTCGTGGGCGGCGTCTTCATGACCTATTCGCGCGGCGGCGACGGCGTTGACGAGGGCAATGCGGGCGGCGGCGGCAGCGTGTCGATCACCACGCACAACAGCATCACCGTGAACGGCTCGGGCAATTCCGGATATCTCGGCAGCATGATCTCCGCCTATTCCTGGGGAGGCAACGGCGATTCCGACAATGACAACAACGACTCGAACGGCGGAGACGGCGGTGCCGGCAGTTCGATAAACGTCACCAACTACGGAACCATGACGATCGACGGCACGGTTTCGCCGCTGAGCGGCGGGATGTACGGCATCATCGCGGTGAGCGGCGGCGGTACCGGCGGCGAGCAGAACAACAGCGTCTCGGGCCTCGGCGACCAGGTGGGTGGCGACGGCGGTTCGTCTGGCTCCGTTACCGTCACCAACGCGGGCACGATCAGCATCGGCAGTACGTCGAGCCGCATGCAGGGCAACGCCGCGGGCGCCGGCATCTATGCCGATTCCGGCGGCGGCGGCGGCGGCG